>JAAYHT010000007.1 GCA_012735285.1 Clostridiales bacterium
TACTGTCTCTTACCACAGCCGGCCTACAAACAAGAAGTTTATGCTTCAAGGGGAGGCTATATTAAGTCCATTGATGCCGAACTTATAGGAATGGCTTCTTTGAATGTAGGGGCAGGCAGAAAGAAAAAAGAAGATGATATCGATCTATCTTCTGGCATTGTTTTAAGCAAGAAGGTAGGAGATTATGTAGAAAAAGGTTCACTAATAGCTACAGTTTATGGTAGTATTAAAAGCACGATAGACGAGGGAGTCAAACATGTAGAAAGTGCTTTTGTGATAGATGGCGATTTTATAAAGCCTTCAAAATTGATTTTAAGTGTTATAGGTTAACAGGAGGATAAAGTGTTTACTGCCGGAATAATTACGGCAAGCGATAAATGCTATGCCTGTGAGCGAGAGGATCTAAGCGGACAAGTTATTAAAGAAATCTTGGCCGATGCAGGTTATAAAATTGAAAAGTATATTATTCTTCCCGATGATATCAAGCTCTTAAAGCAAGAAATGATATACATGTCGGATTTGTTAGAATTAAATCTAATTGTGACTACCGGCGGAACAGGGTTTGCACCAAGAGATGTAACACCAGAGGCAACTAAACTAGTTATTGAAAAGGAGACCCCTGGCATTTCTGAGGCAATGAGGTATATGAGCCTTTCCGTAACGCCGAAAGCTATGCTTTCAAGAGGAATCAGTGGAATAAGGAAAAATAGTTTAATTGTGAATCTTCCAGGCAGCCCCAAAGCAGTAAGAGAAACATTGAATTATATTCTTGAGCCTTTAGAACACGGACTTAACATACTGTTACAGAAAGAAACGGAGTGTGCAAGATAAATGAAAGATTCGTTTGGCCGCGAAATAAAGTATGCTAGAATTTCGATAACAGATTTATGCAACCTGCGTTGTAAATACTGCATGCCGGAAGAAGGAATAACCAAAAAAGACTGTAGTGAAATTCTTAAAATTGAAGACTTTATTAAAATAGCAAAAGCTTTAGTCGATCTTGGCATAGATAAGATACGAATTACGGGGGGCGAACCTCTAGTAAGAAAAGGTGTCATCACTCTTGTGAGACAAATTGGAGCTATTGAAGGTTTAAAAACCTTTGCTATAACCACCAACGGCATACTTCTGCCAAAGTATGCTGAAGAATTATATAAAGCAGGTATAACAAGCGTAAATATTAGTCTAGATACCCTTGTTCCTGAAAAGTATAAAGATATTACAAGAGGCGGAAATCTCTCGGATGCTTTAGCAGGAATAGAGAAAAGCCTAGAGCTTGGTTTTGATAAAGTCAAGATAAATGTAGTCTTGATACAGGATTTTAATGATGACGAGATAGAGGATTTTGTTAGATTAACTGAGCAAAAACCTATAGATGTAAGATTCATTGAGCTTATGCCTTTTAAAGGACAACATGAATTAGCACTTGGTAAATATTTACCGGGTGATGTGGTGCTGGAAAAGGTTCCGGAATTGCGGCGCATAGATGATGAAGATCCTTCTTCGCCGGCTAGATACTATAAGCTTGAGGGTGCATTAGGAAGGGTTGGATTAATTAATCCCTTAAGTCATAAGTTCTGTGATAGATGTAACAGGTTAAGAATTACTGCTGACGGATTTATCTTAAGCTGTCTGCACAGCAGAAAGGAAATAGACTTGCGAGGAAGCCTGGATGAGCCTGAGAAACTGAAACAATTGATTATAAAGGCGGTCAACGAAAAACCTTTGTCACACAAGATAGAAAATGGTGAACTTATGGATCGTGATATGGTTAATATAGGAGGGTAATAATGTCTGATCTTACTCATATAAACGAAAGCGGTAGAGCCAGGATGGTCGATGTAGGTGACAAGCTTTTAACCGATAGACTTGCAGTAGCCCGTGGAGAAATATTGATGAGGCCTGAGACTATTGAAAGAATCAAAGATGGAGGCGTTAAAAAAGGCGATGTTTTGGCAGTTGCACAAGTTGCGGGCATTTCAGGTGCTAAAAAAACCTCTGATCTAATTCCCATGTGCCACAACATCTTCATATCTAGCTGTGACATAGATTTTACTATAAAAGAGGACAGGATAGAAATAACTGCTACAGCTAAGACAACAGGCCAGACTGGAATTGAGATGGAGGTACTCACTGCAGTAAGCTTAGCTGCATTAACTATCTATGATATGTGTAAGGCGATAGATAAGACAATGAAGATCGACAATATTAGACTTATTAAAAAAACAGGAGAAAGATCGGGAGATTTTATAGCGGAGGAATTGAAATGAAGAAAGGAATAGTGAGAGCTGTAAATATTAGCAAGGAAAAGGGCGAAGTCAAAACACCTGTAGATGAAATAAAATTGATTGAAGATTACGGTATCGAAGGTGATGCCCATGCAGGACCTGGTAAAAGGCAGGTAAGTCTTCTGGCACAGGAAAGCGTAGATGAGATGAAACAAAAAACAGGGATAGAGGGTCTAACCGAAGGGATATTTGCGGAAAACTTGACTACTGAGGGTTTAGAACTCTACACCCTTGAAATAGGCACCAGATTAAAGGTAGGAGAGACAATCCTTGAAGTTACACAGATAGGAAAAGAGTGTCACTCAGGATGTGCTATTATGAAACAGGTCGGTCAATGCATTATGCCTAAGCAGGGTATTTTCACTCGAGTTGTCACAGGCGGCATCATAAGACCTGGAGATACTATAGAAGTATTGAATTAGATTGCAATAAATAGAATAAACCCCCCGACTTTGAAATATCTCTATTAGAGAGTGATGGGAGGGGGGTTATTTTTGATTAGAAATAAAATAATAGCATTCTTACTTGTACTTACGCTAATATCGATATCAGCTGTATCGATGTCACAGGATGTTTTCGGTCAAGGGGAGGTAGTTGTAACGGAAAGTTCTCTAGAAGTGGTAGAGACAGAGGCCCCTGTTGAGGATAATAATGAGAATAAAGGACTAGATTTAGGAATCTTAGCAAGAGCAGCTGTACTTCTTGATGCTAACAGCGGCAAATTTCTTTATGAACAGAACAGTCATGAACAATTACCTCCTGCCAGCATTACCAAAATTATGACTATGCTACTAGTTATGGAAGCAGTTGAAAGAGGTCAGATATCTTTAGAAGATGAGGTTACTATTAGTCAGAGGGCGGCAAGCATGGGCGGAAGCCAGATGTATATGGAACAGGGTGAAACTCAAACTGTAGAAACATTGCTTAAAGGTATGGCAATAGCAAGCGCAAATGATGCATGCGTTGCCTGTGCGGAATATGTGGCAGGTACTGAGCAAATGTTTATAGAAATGATGAACAAGAGGGCTAAAGAGCTTGGTATGAAGGATACCAACTTTGTAAATACAAATGGATTACCTGCCGAAAACCACTATACAAGCGCATATGATATAGGAATTATGGCAAGGGAACTTTTGAAACACGAGAAAGTATTTGACTGGCTCACCACTTGGCAGACAACAGTATTGGTAGGGCTGGAAAGTAAAGGGCAAACTGAATTCGGCCTTACTAATACAAATAGGTTAATTAAACTATATCCTGGGGCGAATGGTATTAAAACCGGATTTACACAAGAAGCGGGCTATTGTCTTGCTGGTTCAGCCACAAGAAATGATTTAACTTTAATTGCTGTTGTCTTAAATTGTGAAACTACTCACGATAGATGGAATGAGACCATGCGGCTACTTGATTATGGCTTTGCCACCTATGAAAGTGCTAAGCTGGCTGAAAAAGGGGAAATCCTGGGTACAGTTGATGTGGAAAAAGGCACTCCGAGCACTGTAAATTCTATAGCTCCTGAGGATATTAAATTGCTAGTTAAAAAAGGGGAGGCAGGACAGATAACAAGCTCTGCAATTATTTTTGACAGACTTAAAGCACCGATAAATGCAGGGGACCAAATAGGAGAGCTTATTGTTTATAAAGATGGAGCAGAGATAGATAGATATCCGCTTGTGGCGGAGCAGTCTGTGGATAAGGCAGGAATTTTTGAAATCTATTTAAGAATGTTAAAAACTTTAATTTAATATTATACCTAAGTATCTCCTCTAGTTAGTTAAGTAGAGAGGAGATACTTTTTTTGCGAATTCATCCAGTGAATTTTTTATAATTCAACTCTAAATGGCAGCCTTCTGGGAAACCTAATTCCTCAGCCATTCCTTTTCTATATTCGAAGCATTCATGCTTCCATTCATTGCATTTTTGCGGATGCTTTCTTATTGTATGTTCACCTTTATATTTACACTGTATAGTTATGTAGCGTATCTCTTTCATATAACCATAACCGTCATCTTCTCTGTATGTTTTGTCAGATATTATTTTTTCTAAGAACCTACATAGGCCTGGTTCATGCCACCATTTTACTAGAAGGTCTGAACAATCATGGCAATTTGTTAAGCATGGTAAAGGTTTATTTGGATCAAAAGAAGAATAATTTTGAAGCTTACATATAACTCTTATACGATCATTATTTAGAGAATTTTTGACATGTTCTGAACTTATATAATTTGGGCACCTAGAATTTTCTTTGTATCCGGCTTTTTCAAGGTGGGGTTTTACAGTAGAACGATATAATTCACATTTTGTAAAATCGTCATTGCAAAATTCTGTTCTATTATCTTCTATTTGTTTTCTTCTTTTAGTTTCTTTATCAACAAAATATTTTTCTAATATATGGGGTTGTATACTTTTACATTCCATAATAGCGTAATCCCCAAATTCTTTTATTGGAGTGCTAAATGGACACCAGCTCATAAATAAACCTCCTATCTTATCTGATGAATTAAGTGTAAAAACAATAACGAAAGCATTATATCATAAATAGGAAGTTTATCGTATAAATAATACCCGCAGTAGAATTTCTGCGGGTATTAGCTATTTAAGATTTTCAGGATTCAACACTTCTAGCTCTGGTATTACGAATAGACCATCCTTTCTTACAAGCACATCATCAAAGTATATTGAACCTCCACCGTATTCAGGGCGTTGTATCATTACTAAATCCCAGTGGATGGCAGACTGGTTTCCATTGTTGGCATCCTCATAACAGGATCCTGGGGTAAAGTGGAAGCTCCCTGCTATCTTTTCATCAAATAGGGTATCTTTCATAGGATGGAGAATGTATGGGTTGACTCCTATTGCAAACTCACCGAAATATCTTGCAGATTCATCGGTGTCAAGAAGATCGTTGATTCTTTCAGTATCGTTTGCCGTAGCTTTTATTATTTTACCGTCTTTGACTTCAAATACTATGTTTTCATATGTGAATCCGTCATATTCGGATGGAGTATTAAATGATATTATACCGTTAACCGATTCTCTAATAGGGGCAGTATAAATTTCTCCGTCAGGTATATTACGTTCGCCGCTGCATTTTATTGCAGACATACCTTTGATTGAGAAGCTGATATCAGTTCCGGGACCTACTATTCGAACCCTATCTGTTTTCTCCATGAGGGCTTTCAATGAATCCATAGCTTTGTCCATCTTTGCGTAATTAAGGGTACAAACATCGAAATAGAAGTTCTCAAAATTCTCTAAGCTGGTGTTTGCAAGCTGAGCCATTGAATTATTTGGATAGCGGAGGACAACCCATTTTGTATGATCGACTCTATGTCGAAGAACGGGCCTTAGCACTCTGTTGTAGAGATTATGCTGGGATGTAGGCACATCAGCAAGCTCAGCTGTATTATCCGAAGCTCTTATTGCAATATATGCTTGCATACCCTTCATTTGATAAAGCTGATATTCTTTCATAAATTCAAGTTGATCCTCTGTACAACCAAGGAGGATATCCCTTGTTATTGAAGAATCCCTTATTTCAACATAGGGGTATCCGCCACAGGCATAGACTTCCTTGACTATCTGTTTAACCAGTGGTTTAGCTGACTGACCATCGTAAGAGATTAATACCTTTTCATTTTTTTGAATATTACAAGAGTAATGTACTAAAATATCTGCAAGTCTTTTAATCCTATTATCCATATAAGCCTCCTCATCAAAAATCTTCGTACATTTTACCATAAAAATATTTTTTAAACATAGGGTAATATACAAATATATTTATTGTGACATGTTAGATATTATGGTACCCTAGTTATAATTAAAATATTGAAAGTTGAGATATTTGTAATGAAACACATTTTTATACTAAACCCCGTGGCGGGAAAAGCAAGGGCACATACCCTAATTCTACCTGATATTCTTAAAGAAGTAAAACAGGCAGGCGTAGACTATGAAATACATAGGACTATAAATGTGGGCGATGCTTCTAATTACGTTGCTAAGAAGTGTAAAGAAAACAGGGATAAGGTTTTAAGGTTTTATGCAGTTGGCGGTGATGGAACTCTAAATGAAGTTGCAAATGGAGCAATCGGCCATGACAATGCGGAGATTGCATTTATTCCTGCCGGTACGGGGAATGATTTTGCTAGGATATTTACCAATTACAAATATTTTAATGATATCAAAAGACAGCTAAAGGGTACACCAAAATACATAGACTTAATAAAATGCAATGATAATTACGTTGTGAATATGTTGAATATAGGGTTAGACTGTGATGCTGCATTAAAGGCTGCCTATTTTAAGAATAAAACCTTTTTGAAAGGACAGCTAGCCTATATAGCAGGTGTCTTAACTGTCTTTGTAGCTAACAAAGGTTCAGAACTCACTATCACTTTAGAAGACGGGGAAATACATACAGGTGAATTTACTTTGGTCGCAGTTGGTAATGGCGCCTTCTGCGGTGGCGGATTTAAAGGTGTTCCCAAGGCAAAGCCTGACGACGGCTTGTTAGATGTAAGAATCATAAGAAAAGTAAGCAGA
>JAAYHT010000048.1 GCA_012735285.1 Clostridiales bacterium
ACCAATGGTGATAAAAGCAAAGAAAACATAAACCGGTACTTTAAGAGTGGCAGTAACCGCACTTATTATCATCATATTTTTTAGTTGGATGACAGCATAATAAGTCATTATTATTGCGAAAATAGTAAAAACCAATGTTGATAAAGCTATAACAACTAAATGAGCCCTGCCTTTAAAAAGCCCCACTACACTATCCATTTTAGGATGTAAACCTTCAGTGACTGCAATCGATGCGCCAACAAAAGTACAGGCTACAAGAATATAACGGTTTAGCTCCTCTAACCAGTTAAAACTGAAACCAAACAGTTTCCGGCCCAGGACATTAATAACTACTGAAACAGTTGCAAAAAAGAAAACGCCAAAAATACAGTATCTTTCTACTTTAGAGAAAGTGTTGTACAGCTTCTTAAGTGTTTCCATCTAACAGCTGTCCTCCTTTCTAGCAACACGGCCGCATTCCTAACATGTGCTGGATAAGAGCTGCCATTAGACAGCCCTATCCAGCGTGATTACGATTTGTTATTATTAAGGTCTCTTTGAATCAATTAGCTCTATAGCGAAATCGTAGAATTCTTCTCCTATGATACCGCGGTACTTGTCATATAATGGCTGGGAAGCTTCGATCCATGCTTGCTTTTGCTCATCAGTTAAATCTATAACTGTAACGCCAGCATCCCTAATCATTTGTGCATCATACTCAGGCAGATCAGCAAGCTCAGCTTTAGCTATAGGATAAATATCTCTCCATGCTTTTTGAATAGCATCACGGGTTTCTTGTGACAACGATTTCCATAGATTTAAATTCATAAAACATGCCTGTCCATGATATACGTGATTTGTGTTTGTACTGTAATCGATTACCTCATGGAACTTCATTACATAGTTACCGTTGTTAGAGTTTTCTACTCCATCTACTACGCCCTGCTGAATCGATGTATACACTTCGCCGTAAGAAATAACTGCGCTGTTAAATCCCCAAGCTTCCATCATATCTGAGTAAATTGGCCCGTCCATTACACGTAATACTTGCTTACCTGCATCAGCTGGTGTGTAGACTGGTTTTTTAGTAGAGATATTACGGGGAGTGATGAAATCTTCGCCTAGATACTGCAGACCCACCTTGTTGGCAGCTTCATTCATTCTGTTATAGTATTCATCAGTAGAAATCACATCAAAGAAATGCTCAACGCTATCAAACAAGAATGGTAAGCAAAGAATATTGAATTCTGGAAGAACGGTTGCTACTACATTAGGAGAAATTGATGCCTGGTGTATAGTACCAGAAACTACACCTTCTAAAGTAACTTTTTCGTTACCAAGGGTTCCGCCGGGATAATACTCATATTTCACCAAACCGTCAGTATACTCTTCCACTAATTTTCCTACTTTTTGATGCCATACATCATCAGCGCTTTCCGCGGGTGGAGTAAAAGCCCAGTGTAATGTAATAGGATCTTGAACATCCCCCTCCGCTCCTTGTTCAGAATCAGCATTACCACCATTGCCACCACAAGCAGCAAACATTGAAAGTGATAAAGCTAAAATCAAAACCAGTGCAATTAATCTCGTTAAATTCCTTTTCATTTCTTTCACCTCATACTTTTTTAATATTCACCAGTTTCTAGATATCGGTGTATTTCCTCAGGCAGGGCTGCTGTAACTCCCAGGTCCTCCAA
>JAAYHT010000049.1 GCA_012735285.1 Clostridiales bacterium
ATTAGGGTACTTAGTAGGAATATTTGCTAGATTTATATGTGTATTTCTATCGGGGCTTATTTTCTTCGGTGAATATGCTCCAGAAGGTTTTAACCCATTCTCTTGGTCACTTTATTACAATATAATTTATATCGGATCTGAAGGAATTCTTACATTTATAATTCTAGTTCTTCCACCAATCCGCAAATCATTTGTGAGGCTTAAATCCCAAATAAGTTAACAGCCAGTGCCCGTAAGCACTGGCTATATATATAACAAATAGCCACAGACACACTGTGGCTATTTGATTATATTACTAAGCTTTTTTAATTCTTACTGCTGAAACCTTATACTCAGGAATCTTTGAAGATGGATCCAATGCATGGTTTGTCAAGCTGTTGGCAGATCCGCTTACAAAGTGGAAGGGCATAAATACTACACCTTCTTTTATACTATCTGTCACAATAGCTTCAATAGTAACAGTTCCGCGTCTTGACTCGACTACAACCATATCTTTATCACAGATTCCAAGCTTTTCAGCATCGTTAGGATGAATCTCAATGAAGGATTTTTCACTTAACTTATTTATTCCTTCACTCTTTCCTGTCATGCTGCTTCCTTGATAGTGATATAATACTCGACCTGTAGTCAGAAGCAATGGATAATCATCATCTGGTAACTCAGCTGGTTTATCATAATCTGTAGGTACTAGCAGCGCCTTATCTCCTCTTGCAAATTTGTCAGTATGAAGAATCGGAGTTCCTGGATGATCTTCAGACGGACAAGGCCACTGTAATGAACCTAGCTCCTCTAACCTTTCATATGTAATGCCAGCATATGATGGAGTAAGCTTTCTCATTTCATCAAATATATCTTCTACCGAGCTATAATTATTATTATATCCAAAGCGTTTCATCAGCTCATCGATAATTTCCCAATCAGCTTTTGCCTCTCCAGGAGGATTAACAGCCTTGCGAATCTTCTGAACTCTACGCTCTGTATTTGTAAATGTTCCATCCTTTTCTGCATAGCTAGCGGCAGGTAGGACTACATCAGCTAACTTAGCTGTCTCTGTCAAGAAGATATCTTGCACAACTAGTAGCTCTAAATCCTTTAACTTCTTCTCCACATCGCCTAGATGGGGGAATGTCAGCATTGGATCTTCTCCCATGATATACAGGCACTTGATCCTATCATCAATTTCTGTGAGTGTTACTCCAGGAGTTGTTGGTAAATCGACTCCCCAGGCTTCGCTGAATTTCTTAACAGAATCAGGATCACTTACCTTCTGATAGCCCGGATAGTCTCCGGGTAGTACCCCCATATCACAAGCACCTTGTACGTTATTTTGACCACGCAGGGGATTAATTCCAGAACCATATTTACCAACCTTACCGCATATAAGTGCTAAGCTGGATAGATTTAACACGTTATTGGTTCCGTCAGTAAACTGGGTAATTCCCATTGCATAGTAAATAGGAGAATTTTCTGCTTCTGCATACATTCTTGCTGCTTTGCGTATATCTTCTGCATCAACGCCGCAGATTTCAGCAGCTTTCTCTGGTGTATATTCTTTTACCTTGGCTTTAAGTTCTTCAAAGCCCTCAGTCTTATTTTTTACATATTCTTCATCATATAGTCCTTCTTCAATTATTACATTCATCATACTGTTGATGAGAGCAATATTTGTTCCTGGCGCTATCTGTAAGAATATGTCCGCGTCTTCTGCTAATGGTATTCTCCTAGGATCGATTACTATCAATTTAGCACCTTTACGTACTGCTTGGCCAATCCTCATAGCTAACACAGGATGAGCTGCGGAGGTATTGGAGCCAATAACTAGGATAGTATCTGCATCCTTGACCTCACTAATAGAATTAGTCATTGCTGCAGAACCTAGCACCTTGCCTAAACCTGTTACACTGCTGCTATGACAAAGTCTTGCGCAATTATCAACATTGTTTGTACCAAAAACAGTACGAACAAATTTCTGGAATATATAGTTTTCCTCGTTAGTTACGCGGGAACCTGAAGTGCCTGCAAATGCATCAGGTCCATATTTATCTTTAATCTCAGTAACCTTTGATACTATCAAATCTAAAGCTTCATCCCATGTAGCCTCAACTAACTCGCCGTTCTTACGGATAAGCGGAGTCTTAAGCCTATCAGGGTTATTTATAAAATCATATGCAAATTTTCCCTTTACGCATAATATACCGTTATTTGAAGCTCCAAATGCAGGTTCTACTCCTACAACCACATTCCCTCTAGTATGTAACTCAAGCTGACAGCCTACGCTACAGTATGGGCATGTTGTTAATGTCTTCTCAGTTTCTAGCGGAACTGGTTTACGCTGAGTTACCTTAGGTAACAATGCACCAGTTGGACATACACTAATACAGTTTCCACATGATATACAGCCGGACTCTGCGAGAGGTTCGGTCAATGCAGGCTCAACAACAGTATCGAAACCTCTATTAACTAGACCAAGAGCCTCAACACCTACAACCTCACTGCACATACGCACACAAAGGCCACAGAGAATACACCTGTTTGGATCCCTCATAACATATGGGTGATCATCATCAAAATCAACTTCGTTGATATCACCTGATAATCTTTCAGGTTTAACATCGTATTGGTTTGCGTAGTCAATAAGCTTGCAGTCAAAGAATTTTCCGCAACCACATTCTAAACATCTATTAGCATCCTCTACAGCTTGCTCAATAGTATATCCAGCTACAATCTCGTCAAAATTATCTTTTCTTTCTTCAGGAGTCAGCATATCCATCTTAGGTCTACACTGTCTCTCTCTGTCTTCAAATGTTTTTTCGGTAATGTCATCTCTAGTTACGACATAAGGCTTTTTATATCTAATCTTCTTACCATTGAGGTAAGCGTCGACTATGTCTGTTAGTTTAGTAGCATCGGCTATTGCTTCTACTGCAATAGATATCTTGTCATTACCGCAGTCACCGCCTGCAAAAACTCCTTCAATGCTAGTCATAAAAGTATCTACATCATATGCAATACCTTTCTTTCTAGTTAAATCCAAACCTCCAAAAGCTGAACTGTCTACAGCTTGACCTATAGCAAGAATTACATTATCAACATCTAAGATCTCTGTCTTGCCTTCTACAGGTACAGGTGCTCTCCTTCCGCTTTCATCAGGTTCACCCAGTTCCATTATCTGAAGTTCAACCTGTTTTACCTTACCATTTTCGTCTTTGATGTAGCGCAATGGATTAGTTAAGTTTTTAAATATTACGCCTTCTTCTTCAGCCTCTAATATTTCAATTCTATCTGCAGGCATCTCATCTTTAGTACGTCTGTAGATGTTGTATACTTTTTTAGCGCCTAATCTAACAGCGGTACGGCATGCGTCCATAGCGGTATTTCCCCCACCTACTATGGCTACGGAGTCGCCAAGTTCGACCTTTTCCTTTTTAACTACCTTGCGAAGGAAATCTATTCCACCTATTATCCCTTCTGCATCTTCGCCGGGGCAACCCGTACCAGTGGATAGCCATGCTCCAATACCTATAATTACCGCATCATATTCCTTTCTAATATCTTCGAAGGAAATATCTACGCCAACTTTAGTATTAGGCTTTAGAATTACACCCATTTGCTCAATCTGGGCGACCTCTTCATCTATTATTTCTCCAGGTAATCTGTATTCAGGAATACCGTAGCGAAGCATACCGCCAAACTTAGGCATTGCTTCAAAAATTGTTATGCTATGTCCCCTTTGACGTAAGAAGTAAGCTGCGGACAATCCAAATGGTCCTCCACCGATGACAGCAACTTTTTTGCCAGTCTCGGGAGCCACTTCTGGTATAAAGGGGTTGTCTCTTTCCATATCTGCAGCAAAACGCTTCAACCATGCAATTGAAATAGGTTCATCAATTAGCTGTCTTCTACAGTTATCCTCACAGGGATGAGGACATACTCTTCCTATTGATCCAGGTAGTGGAATCTTCTCTTTAATCAATTTTGCAGCTTCATCGAACTGTCCATTAGCGATCAAACCTACATAACCTTGACAGTCGGTATTAGCTGGACAATTCAATGTACATGGTGGTCTGCAGTCTCCAATATGGTTTGATAAAAGCAGTTCGAGATTAGTTTTTCTAGATTCAAAAACTCTCTCAGTGTTTGTTTTGACAACCATATCTGGAGCAATTACGGTAGCGCATGATTTAAGAAGTTTTGGATTACCTTCAACTTCAACTACGCAGATACCGCAGGCACCATATATGTCCATCCTCTCATCATGACAGAAAGTAGGGATATATATATCATTTTCTTTAGCAACATCAAGGATTGTCTGGCCAGGACGCCCATAACATTCCTTTCCGTTGATTGTTATTCTTATCTTATCCATCTAGTTCACCTCACTCTTATTCAATGTTTACCGCATTAAACCTGCAAACTTCATGGCATTTTCCGCATTTTATACAAAGTTCCTGATCAATCTCATGACGTTCTTTTACTTTGCCTGTAATAGCGTTAGTTGGACACTTACGAGCACATAATGTACATCCTGTGCAAGCATCCGTAATGGTAAATGTCAGCAAAGGTTTACAGGATTTAGCTGTACATTTCTTATTGTATATATGATCTTCATATTCATTTCTAAAATATCTTATAGTAGTAAGTACGGGGTTAGGTGCAGTCTGACCAAGTCCACACATGGACCCATCCTTTACCTTTACAGCCAACTCTTCTAATAGTTCTATATCTCCGTCCTTACCCTCACCATTGGTGATTCTCTCTAAAATTTCAAGCATCCTCTTGGTTCCTACGCGGCAGTAAGTGCACTTTCCGCAGGATTCTTTTCTGGTGAAATCGAGGAAATATCTTGCCATATCAACCATACAGGTGGTTTCATCCATAACTATCATACCGCCAGATCCTACAATTGCTCCAGTCTTAGTAATCGATTCATAATCTACTGGTGTATCTGCGAGTTCTGCAGGTATACATCCACCGGAAGGACCACCCATTTGAACCGCTTTGAAATTCTTGTCGCCCTTAATTCCGCCGCCAATTTTAAATATTACATCTTTTAGTGGCAGTCCCATTGGAACTTCAACTAATCCGCCTTTTTTAACCTTACCAGCTAAAGCAAATACTTTTGTTCCTTTGCTTTTTTCTGTTCCCAAAGCAGCGAAGGCCTCTCCTCCGTTAGCAATAATCCAGGGAACATTAGCGAAGGTTTCCACATTATTAATGTTTGTTGGTTGCTGCCAATAACCTCTCTGTGCAGGGAATGGAGGTTTTAATCTTGGCATACCCCTTTCCCCTTCTATTGAAGCAATTAATGCAGTTTCTTCACCACATACAAAAGCTCCAGCCCCAGCTTTGATCCTTATATCGAAGCTGAAATCTGTTCCTAAAATGTTTTTGCCTAAGAATCCTCTTTCTCTGGCTTGTTGCATTGCCTTTTCGAGCCTTGCAATAGCAAGTGGGTACTCGGCACGTACATATATAACACCTTCGGTAGCTCCCATTGCGTAACCACCGATAATCATTCCTTCAATCATAGCATGAGGGTCACCCTCCAAAATGCTTCTATCCATAAAGGCACCGGGGTCCCCTTCGTCCGCATTGCATAACATATATTTTTGGTCTGCTTCATTCTCCCTAGCTGCATTCCATTTAAACCAGGTCGGGAAGCCTGCTCCTCCCCTTCCCCTAAGACCAGATATCTTTAACTCTTCAATTATCTCTTCTGGTGTCATAGAGGTGAGTGCTTTTTTTGTTGCCTCATAGCCACCAACTGCTATGTATTCATCTATATTTTCGGGGTTAATTACTCCGCAGTTTCTAAGAACAATTTTCTTTTGGTTGTCTAAAAAAGCTTGGTCACTTTCAGAAATCGCGCATTCTTTTACAGGTTCCCCTCCGACCAAATGTTTTTCAACAATATCAGCCACAAGTTCAGGCTGAACTTTTACATATCTAACTTGTAAATTATCATTATCATCATATATGTCTACAATCGGTTCTAGGAAACATGAACCTATGCAACCAGTTTTATCTACTGTGACATTCTCAATATTTTTTTCTTCAATAATCTTTTTAAATTCTTCAGCTGTTTTCTTAGCACCTGTAGCTATTCCGCAGCTACCTTGTCCAACTACAATCCTCATTATTCTTTACACCTCCTGTACTCTTTTTCTGATTTCACGGAGGGTTTTCTTCACCGTGTCTTTTGTCAGATTTCCGTAAGTTTCTTCTCCCTCATCGCTGACAACCATCATGACTGGTGCCAAACTACAACATCCTAGACAAGCAACATTATTTAGTGTGAAGATGCCATCTTCCGTAGTTTCACCATCACCAATAGATAATTCCTCAGTAATAGCTTCTTCAATTGCATCAGCTCCATTAACATGACATGCCGTACCCTTGCACAACATGATCAAATACTTCCCTATAGGGGCAAGACGGAACTGAGTATAGAAAGTTGCTACTCCATATATCTTTGCAGGTTTAACACCTGTTTTTTGGGATATATATCTGATAGCATCTATAGGTAAATATCCGTAAATTTCTTGAGTCTTCTGTAAAATTGTGATTAGGCTGCCAGGAACTTTTGCGTATTTCTCCATAACAGGAGCAAGTTCGGAAAAGTCAGAGCAATTGCAATCACAATTAAGACTACTGTTTTTGCAAACCATATTTCTATCCTCCTACATTTATATTAATTAAATTTTTAAACAACAAAAGTGGAATCTGAAAAATTCCATACTGGAGTATTATATCAATTCTTATGGCTAAAAGCAATAAAAACTAAGAAAATCAACGGTTGGATTGTTAAGTTAATAACTTAACTAATATTACTTTTTGTTAAACCTGCGATATTAACATTTCTAACGCTAATCTGGAATCCAATATACCTTCCTTTATATTTTTTTCGACTTGATAAGCAAGGCTAAGGG
>JAAYHT010000050.1 GCA_012735285.1 Clostridiales bacterium
AAGATAGAAATTGAATATACTTTAGATTATCAGTAATTATTTCCTGACTTATACGTTGAAAGAATAGAAGAAATGTATGAAGATGTGCCTAATAGCGTTTATTTAACCTTTGATGACTGGCCTTCTCCTATAACAGAGGATATTTTAAAAGTACTTAAAGAAAAAGATGTAAAGGCTACTTTTTTTGTTGTTTATAACGACAGTCCTGATGCAGCTAAAATATTAAAGCAGATTGTTGAAGAAGGACATTCAATAGGAGTACATAGTACTACCCATATCTATAGTCAAATTTATTCGTCGGTGGAAGCATTTCTCAGTGATTTTGAGGTGACTGCTTCCTGGATTGAAGAGGTAACAGGAATAAAACCTGAGATATTAAGGTTCCCAGGTGGGAGCATTAATATCTATAACGAAGGCATCTATCAGACTATAATTGCAGAGATGTTAAGAAGGGGTTATCTCTATTATGATTGGAATGTGGATTCAGGAGATGCAGCCAGATATTATTCTAAACATTCTATCTATAACAATGTTATAAAAAAAGTAGAAAAAAAGGATAAAGCAATAGTTCTTATGCATGACAGCGCACAGAAGAAAGTTACCTTGCAAGCGCTGCCAGATATAATCGACAGCCTTAAGGCTTCAGGAAGAACATTACTACCATTAACAAACCAAGTAAAACCTGTAACTTTTAGCTATGTTAACTAATATGTTTTTAATTATAAAAAAATTATTAAGGAGTACGATCATGGGTAGACAAAGTAATTTTAAATTAGCAGTAAACGAATTAATGAACGGTGCATCGTCAAAATTGGCAGGTGAAGAAAAACCGGAAAACACCAGCACGGAAACTTCCAATATATTTCCTTCGAGGGATAATGTGTTCTCAAAGACTGGATTCAATTCCGTTATTGCCGAGGACATAGTAATCGAAGGCTCGATTAATGGGAAATCGTCTATTCAGATCAATGGCCAAGTCAAAGGTAATGTTACAACCGCAGGAGATATTTTATCTAGAGGTGTTATAGAAGGCGATGCTAAGGGTGTAAATATAAGCTTGGTTCGCAGCAACATCAAGGGAAATGTCACCGCTTCCGGTGAATTGTCAGTTGACGGTGACTCGGTAATCGTAGGAGATATAAATGCAGGCAGCGTAGAAGTCAGCGGCAAGATAAAAGGTGATATCCGTGCAGAGGAGCTGATTATACTTAGAAAAGCAGCTCTAGTTTTAGGTAATCTAAAAGCAAAATCTGTTTCAATGGAGGCAGGTTCAGAGCTGAAAGGAAACGTAGAAGTTATCTCAGGTAAAATAAGTGAAAGTGATTTTGAATTCGCTAAAGAAGAAAGGCCAGTAATCAAGCCAAAACAGGAAGCAGTAGAAGAAGAAGAAAAGGAACCTACCGTAGAAACTGATGAATAGCACTTATATTTAGTTATAGAACTTTAAAATGTGTCAATAATAACTAACGGTGAGCAATACCGTTAGTTTTTTATTGGAGGGAAAATGAGAATAGGAATTCCCGAAGGATTGTTGTTTCATAGGTATGAGCGGTTTATAAGATGTTTTTTTGAAAGATTGGGAGTAGACGTCATATATTCCGGCAAAACAAACAGAAAGATTTTAGAAGAGGGAATCAAATCCTGTGTTGATGAAGCATGCCTGCCTATAAAAGTATTTCATGGACATGTATCAAAATTAAGTAAAGAATGCGATAAAATTGCTGTATTTAGACTAATGAAGTGTGAATACGGAGAATCTATTTGTCCAAAGTTTTGCGGCTTGCCTGAGCTTGTAAAAAGCGGTACAGGTGAAGATAATTTAGTATTTACCGGTCCGCTTTATCTGAATGATAAGAATAAGGCAAAAAAGGCCTTTATCCGTGATGCTAAATTGCTGGGAATACCTGCATACAAAACTAGTAGGGCCTTTGAATCCGCCTATAAAGAATTATTTTCCAACAAGCAAAAGCGAGATTTAGACAATAAAATTGTTATCGCATTATTAGGACACCCCTATAATACTAAAGATTCTTTTATCAATATGAATCTGATAGATAAACTAAAAAAGATGGGTGTAGGGATAGTTACCGAGGAAGATGTTTCTGAAGAGGATAAGTTAAAACAGCAAACTGGGTTGATGAAAAAGCCATACTGGCTTTTTTTAAGAGATAACTTTGGCGCAGCAAGTTATCTCTCGGAAAAAAAGAAGATAGACGGAATCATATACCTATCATCTTTTTGCTGTGGTACAGACTCGATAACTATAGAAATGATAAGAAATAGGATTAAAGACTTGCCCATGTTAGTTTTAAAGCTTGATGAACATACCGGTGAGGCAGGCTTTAACACAAGAATAGAGGCCTTTGTGGAGCTTTTGGAGAGGAGAAAGAAGCATGAGGCTAACTTATCCTAGGCTGGGAGATGCCCATATATACGGGCGGCTGCTTTTCCAGGAGATCGGCATGGAATTGATCATTCCTGATCCCAACAGCCAGAGAGGACTAGAAAGGGGATCAAGTATCTCTCCTGAAGATATTTGCCTGCCATTTAAACTGATGGTTGATAACCTTATATCAGCCTGGGAGAAGGGTGCTGATACGGTAATAATGCCTGCCACCATGGGACCCTGCAGGTTGGGTGAATATGCAGAGGTGCTCAAGGTGGTCTTGGATAACCATGGATATAGATATAATTGGATTCTATTAGACTCCATATCAGCCGTTGGCCTTAACGAGCTAAAGAAAAGGCTGGCTTTGATTATAAAAGACAGCAACAGTAACAGTTCTGAGATAATAAAGGCTCTAAAAGGTGTTTATACGGTTATAAAGGAGTTCGAAAAACTTGAGAAAAAGGCAAGAATATCCTCGGGTTATGAAAAACAGCCCGGCAGATCAAAGGAGATAGTAAACAAATGTAGGCGGGGCCTGGCTAGAGCAACAAGCATTGATCAGGCATTAGGAATTTTAGAAAAGAGTCATAATTCTTTAAACAGTATTGAAATAGATGAATTTAAGCAGCCAATAAAAATTATCCTTACAGGAGAGATTTTTACCTGTATAGATAGTTTCGGCAACCACAATATAGAAGAAAAACTGATGGATATGGGAGTCTCATTTGAAAAGACCATATCAATTGGCTGGTGGATAGACAACACCATAATCAATCCATTGGGCGGATATTTTTCAAACAAGCGCTTTAATGAATACATGCCCTATTGCATCGGCGGGTATGCAAAGGAAACTGTTAGCGGTATCTATCGTTACAAAAAACAAAACTTTGATGGGATAATACAAATTCTGCCCGTTGGCTGTATGCCCGAAATTGTGGCAAAGTCCGTATTTGACGGTTTATCAAGGGATGAAAACCTACCGGTACTATCCATAGTGTTTGATGAAATGGTGGGAGAGGCTGGATATATTACCCGGATAGAGGCCTTTATAGATATGTTGATGAGAAGGAAAAATCTTAATTTATATAAGGGGAAAAAATGTTGTATTTAGGAATTGACGTTGGTTCTGTAAGTACTAATCTGGTCATTATGAATCAGGACAACCAAATAGTAGATCAGCTATACCTAAAGACCCGAGGGGCTCCGATTGAAGCTTTAAAAGAGGGACTGCGTCTTTTAAGCGATCGCTATAGCGATGATGATATATGGGGCGTTGGTGCTACAGGAAGCGGCAGGAGTCTGGCAGGTGCCATCGTAGGCAGTGATGTGGTAAAGAATGAAATTACTACCCATGCTGTGGCGGCATCCACAATAGATCCTGCCATAAGAACTGTGCTTGAAATTGGGGGCCAGGATTCAAAGATTATACTAATAAGGGACGGAGTAATATCTGATTTTGCCATGAATACGGTTTGCGCAGCAGGCACAGGATCATTCTTGGATCGCCAGGCAGAAAGACTTGGCTTCAAGGTAGAAGAACTGGGACAAATAGCCTTGAAGTCAAAAAATCCCGTTGCTATAGCAGGTAGGTGTGCTGTATTTTCTGAATCGGACATCATACATAAGCAGCAGCTTGGATGTCGGATTGAGGATATAGTGGCAGGCATGTCTAAGGCCCTAGTTCGAAACTATCTATCCAATGTGGCCAAGGGCAAGCCTATCAAACCTAAAGTTTGCTTCCAAGGTGGAGTGGCTGCAAACTTAGGTATAAAGCGTGCCTTTGAAGAGGAGCTGGGCTGTGAAGTTTTCGTGCCTGAGTACTATAATGTCATGGGGGCTTACGGTGCAGCGATTTTAGCTAAGGAAAAATTTGAACAGACTAAAGAAAAAACGGGTTTTCGTGGGTTTGCTACAGGAAATGAAGAAATATCGACAGATCACTTTGTGTGTCGGGATTGCGATAACCACTGTGAAGTTACCATAATAAAATCGGGAAATAAGCAGCTTGGATGCTTTTCCGATAGGTGCGGGAAATATCAATAGAGACTGTCCTTCATCAGCCTTTTATACAAGATGTAAACAACAATTCCCTCAATTATACTGATAGCTAGAGAAATGGGTGCTCTTGCCGGAAGCAGAGCAAAGTAAGGGGTACCATAGAGTTTAGATAGAAGATATGTAGTTATTCCAATGCTTGTAATTAAATTAGTTATGAAAATGATAATATAAAGGCGCCAGATAGTAACCTTATACAATATCTTCTTTTTTAGTAGGGCAGGCAAAACGCCCACAATTACCGGCGAAATGGTTAGAGGCGGATACCAGGAAAGGGGAGAAAAAAGTGAAGCCCCTAAAATATCTGCTATTGCAGCGGTTAGTCCGCCTGCAACTGGCCCAAGTAAAAGGCTGGCCAAAATTATCGGTATGTTGCCAAAGCTTATGCGTACACTGTTGGTAATATATATAACAAAAAACCTGGCTAAAATGATGCTTATAGCCGCAAACAAGGCTATTAGTACAAGGGTACGTGTATTAATTTTTGCTTTCATAAAAAAATTCCTTCCTTCAACAGTGATTACTACACTAAAGAGGATGGAATGTTTAATTCTCCTTAATGCAGCAGCGGACGCAATATTGTATCGCAAACCGTAGTTTTTCGTTCATGGGCAACATCCCATCCCATGACACTACATGTCTTAAAGACAAGCGCACAATATTTACTCTACTTTGCACCAGAATACCATCCTTAGAATATGTTTTCAAGAGAAACTTTTTCATTTTGTAAACAACTTATGCCCACAGAGTTTTTAGCGCAATGGTAAGTCCTTGAAAGATTGGGTGATCTACAATATTCTCGTCCATTCCCGTAGCTATTAAAGAGTATATACCGTTCCTGCCTTCTGATAAATCTGCAGCTTCTGAAACCGGTCTTTACATCGCTAAGCCTGTAGCGGTATTGCTTGCTGCCTAATTTAATATAGGGAATCCGCTTTTCCCTCGTGTATCTCCAAATGGTTTCGATGGACAGGCCTAACTCATCCGCCAGAGTGCGGGCAGTAATTAAATTATTGTTATCAAACATAACTAACCCCCTGCCTTCGTTATCTCATCGAATCTGTTTATTAATACTGGTGTTGCGGGTATAGTATCATGTAAAACCAACTATAATCAACTATTATCAACTAATACAATGGAATAAAAGAAGAGAGCTGCCCAATCTGCTGAGCAACTCTCGATTTAATTTAATACCTTTAGGCCAGACACTGACCCTACAAAGATAAACCCTTAGAATATGTTTTCAAATGTTACTTTTTCATTTTCTAATAGAAATGATAATTGTTGCTCCAGGTGAGCTATTTCCGCTACTGCAGACACTATATCCTGGCTATTTATATAGGCTTTTGCCTTTGCCATTGTGCCTTCGATTTCTCCTATGGAAATGGCATCAAAGAAAATTGAATAGATCTTGCGTTTGCTTTGCCATTTTTCTACCACCTGTTCAAATGATTTGTAGGCATCATGCCAATTCTCATTTTTTATCTCTTCCGTGGTGTTATTTTCTAAAATCTCAACCATATTGT
>JAAYHT010000051.1 GCA_012735285.1 Clostridiales bacterium
CTTCTAATATTTTTAGCAGCGCCTGCTGTACCCCTTCACCACTTACGTCCCTCGTAATGGAAGGATTTTCAGACTTTCTTGCTATCTTGTCTATTTCGTCAATATATATTATTCCTTTTTCTGCTTTCTCAATATCATAATCTGCAGCCTGGATCAGCTTTAAGAGAATATTTTCAACGTCTTCACCTACGTATCCTGCTTCCGTAAGCGAAGTAGCATCTGCAATGGCAAAGGGAACATTTAATATCCTTGCAAGGGTTTGAGCAAGTAGTGTTTTCCCCGATCCCGTTGGTCCTAACATGATGATATTGCTCTTTTGAATTTCAACATCTCCCGTGTTAAGGTCTGAATTGATCCTCTTATAGTGATTATATACAGCAACAGATAATGCTTTCTTTGCTTCCTCTTGGCCAATTACATACTGGCTTAATATTTCTTTTATCTCCTTTGGCTTCGGTATATTGTTAAGCTCAGCATCGACCTTTGACTCCTCAAATTCTTCTTCTATAATCTCAGAACAAAGCTCTATACATTCATCACAGATATACACGCCAGGACCTGCCACAAGTCTTTTTACTTGTTCCTGGGTTTTGCCACAAAAGGAGCATTTTAGCTGCTTCTTTTCATCGTATCTGGACATTTTTCCACCTCATTATTTTCTTCTTATCATAACTTCATCAACTATTCCGTATTTTTTTGCTTCTTCAGCTGACATAAAAAAGTCTCTTTCTACATCTCTTTCAATTCTTTCAATTGGTTGCCCCGTATTCTCGCTAAGTATCCTATTTAGTTTATTCTTTATTTTTAGCAGCCAATCTGTATGAATTTTTATATCCGTAGCTTGACCACGCACCCCTCCTATTGGTTGGTGAATCATTATTTCGCTGTTTGGAAGGGCAAACCTTTTTCCTTTTGCACCCGCAGCCAGTAAAAAAGAGCCCATACTCGCAGCTAAACCTACACAAATAGTGGAGACATCCGGTTTCACGTACTGCATTGTATCATAAATAGCAAAACCAGCAGTTACAGATCCACCAGGACTATTTATATAAAGTTGGATATCCTTATCAGGATCATCAGCTTCAAGAAAAAGCATTTGTGCAACTACAAGACTTGCAGTAACATCATTTATTTCTTCACTAAGAACAATTATTCTATCCTTTAACAACCTGGAATAAATGTCATAAGAACGCTCACCACGGTTGGTCTGTTCAATTACATATGGTACAAGGCTCATGATAATACCTCCTTTTTCTTCTTTTTTAATTCCAATACTCGCAACTAATTCACTATACTATATATTACGGTCTAACCTTAAAAATGTTTATACTCCCTATATTGTTTCCCATATATTTTATAAATTAAACTCAGATTTTACTATAATAAATTCACTATACAAATTTTGCATTTTCTACGAGAAAATCTACAGTCTTAGTTATTAATATGCTATTTTTTAGATACTCAATATCGTCTTCACTTAAATTCTTTCTCAATTCTTCTTCCGTTTGTTTATAAGTTTCCGCCATTTCCTTTATTTCTTTGTCTATATCCTCATCAGATACTTCAATTTGTTCTACTTCTCTGATTTTTTCAAGAACCAGTTGTGTCCTTACTTCATCTTCAGCCCTCGCAGCAAACACTTCCCTTAAACTGTCCGCTCCTGTGTCCATCATGTCCATATAC
>JAAYHT010000052.1 GCA_012735285.1 Clostridiales bacterium
AAATTGTCGATCAGATGTTTAACTTATCAGAACAGCATGCAAAGGAGCGCTTAGAAGTTTATAAAAGACTAAATGGTTAAATTCACCTTATTTTTATGCTATAATATTACCGAAAAATTAATTGACGAAAGGTAATTATTATGGCAATAGATAAGGTAAGAGAATATTTTAAGAAGTGGAATAAGGATTCTGATATACTAGAGTTTTCTATATCTAGTGCAACTGTAGAACTGGCTGCTGAAGCCGTAGGGGTAATACCGGCAAGGATAGCGAAAACTTTATCATTTAGAGACAACAACGATGGTTGTATGTTAATAGTAACCGCAGGGGATGCAAAAATCGATAACAGTAAATTCAAGCAGTTTTTTAAAATGAAAGCAAGAATGCTCACTGCGGACGAAGTTCTATATTATACCGGACATGCTATAGGTGGAGTATGTCCCTTTGCCATTGAAAATCCTAATGTAAAGACCTACTGTGACATTTCTTTAAAGAGGTTTGAAACCGTATTTCCAGCATGTGGTAGCAGTAATTCTGCTATCGAATTAACCTGCTCTGAATTGTTTGAGTACTCTAAAGCCCTTGAATGGATAGATGTTTGTAAAAACTGGTAGTTCGTCATTTCCAGTTGAGGAACATATTACACCTTAAATAATCATATAAATTGAAGATAATAACTATAAACGATTATTAGGAGGTAATATGAAAGAACTATTATATTTACAAACTCAAATGGGGAACATTTTGATTGAAGATGAAATTGTAAGGAAATATAATATTAAAAAAGGAATGTTATCTCCTTTTACTGGCTATCGCATAGTAGATGAAAAAGGAGAATATACCTATGAGCCATCGCAACAAGAAGAACTTTTATGGAATGATATTCCTAGAGACGGTTTTAAAAGTGATGGCATAGACCTTTTGGATAATGGCTTTGAATTTTCAACATCAGAGATTATTGATTTTGTGCATGGAACAGATTCAGATTAGAGGAGAATAAGGGGATGAAATACTTAATTATAGCAATTATAATTCTTGCAATAATTATAATTGCTATCTATAACAGCCTTATCAGAAAGAGAAACAATGTTGAATCCGCATGGGCTAATATTGACGTTCAATTGCAGAGACGATTTGATCTAATACCAAACCTTGTTGAAACGGTCAAGGCCTATGCCAAGCATGAAAAAGAGACCCTCGAGAGGGTAGTTGAGTTAAGAAATTTGTTTAATAAGGCAACATCCCCAAAAGAGATTGAAAAGATAGATTTAGAGATGAATTCGGCCTTAAAAAAGCTCTTTGCTGTTGCGGAAAATTATCCGGATTTAAAGGCCAATAAAAATTTTCTAATGCTACAGGAATCCCTTGAAGGAACCGAAAACCGTATTGCATACAGCAGGAACAATTACAATCACCTGGTTATGATCTATAACACCGCCATTCAGACTTTCCCCGGAATGTGGATTGCGAAACCATTTGGTTTTAAAAAGAAAGACTTTTTTGAGATTGAAGCAAGTGAAATAAGGGAAGCGGTAAAGGTAAACTTTAGTTAGGTCAGGAGGAAATATTTTGGCTAAATATATCAGCACTTATGACCAAATAAATAATAGCAAAAGGAATTCTATATTTGTTGTGATAGCATACATTTTGCTGTTTGCTTTACTATTCGCATTTTTAGGTTATTTATTTGGCGGGACATCCAGTTCATATGCTGAAGATATTATAATTAGCGTTTTATTTGGTGGCGCGATTGGAATCATAGTATCTTTAATAATATCGATATATACTTATAGAAACAGTGGCAAGCTGCTTGCAAAGGCAGCTAATGCAAGGGAGCTAAGAAGAGAAGAAGAACCTTTTTTATATGAAACCATCAATGCTATTGCAGCAGGGGCAGGAATCAACCCTCCTAAACCATTTATTATCGAAACTAATGAGTTGAATGCATTTGCATCGGGTTCCGGTGGAGGTAAATCGATGGTGGCCGTCACAAGAGGCCTTATTAACAACCTAAACCGGGAGGAGCTGGAAGGTGTTATTGCCCATGAAATTGCACACTTAAAAAATGAAGACATAAAATTTGTATCATTAGCTGCAGCCCTTTCTGCCACCCTGCTCATGATTATTAGTATGATAAGCAGAGGTTTTATGTATTCCGGCATGAGCAGATCTAGAAGATCACAAAGAGGTGGGGGCAATCCCATAGCAAATGTGGTGATATTAGTTATAGCTTTAGTTGCAATGATTCTGGCTCCTTTAATAGTAAGGATTATGCAAAGTGCAGTATCGCAGCAAAGGGAGTATTTGGCTGATTCATCAGGCGCAGCTATAATCGGATATCCCCTTGGTCTTGCCTCAGCACTTGAAAAGATCGAGAGGCTTAATAAGGAATATCTTGCCAATCATGAGTCGGCATTTACAAATAAATCCGTACACGCCCTTTGTATCAGTCGGCCTATGGTTAAGAAGTTCTCAAGATTGTTTTCTACTCACCCGCCCATTGAAGAGCGTGTAAAAAGGCTGAGAGGTGGAGTAAAATAAAATTTGAATTGACATATATAATTCATGGTGCTATAGGCTAAGGAAACATACTCTATTTATACAGAGGTGTAGCTATGATGAACTTAGTTTGCAGATATTATTATTACTATTACGGGAAGCGCTCACTATCCTGACAATATAGATGTCACGGGTGAGCGCTAGTTGGCGTATGCCCGTGATGGTAGTATGGTTTGGTGTACCGACATTAGGGCATATGCCTGATGTCGGTTTTTTTATTGAAGAAGGAGGAGTGTAATATGATCATAATTTTAAAAGATAATCCGAATAAAAAACAGTTTGATAATTTAATTCAGTGGCTTAAGAGTATGGGTTTGGATATACACGAATCTAAGGGCGAGAATACTCACATACTGGGTCTTGTGGGAGACACATCAAGGGTAGACATAGATCTTATAAACGCATTGGAAATCGTTGAGGATGTAAAGAGGATTCAGGAACCCTATAAAAACGCTAACAGAAAGTTTCATCCTGAAGATACTGTTATAGATGTAGCAGGAGTTAAAATAGGAGGCGGCAATTTCCAGGTTATAGCCGGTCCCTGTTCAGTCGAATCATATGATCAAATTTGCTTGATAGCTGAAAGTGTTAAAAAATCAGGAGCAACTATGCTTAGGGGAGGGGCCTTTAAGCCACGAACATCACCCTATTCCTTTCAGGGCATGAGGGAAGAGGGTATAAAAATGCTCTTAGAAGCAAGGAAAATTACAAATCTACCAATAGTGACAGAAATAATGGAGGTGTCCCATTTACCCTTGTTTGAAGATGTGGATATCATACAGGTTGGCGCTAGAAGCATGCAGAATTTTGAGCTATTAAAAGAATTAGGAAAGTTAGATAAACCGATTCTATTGAAAAGAGGGCTTTCTAACACATTGCAGGAACTCTTGATGAGTGCAGAGTACATCATGGTGGGAGGTAATGAGAGGGTCATACTCTGTGAAAGGGGAATAAGGACCTTTGAAACTGCAACAAGAAATACTTTGGATCTTTCAGTAGTTCCTTTGTTGAAGAGCATGACTCATCTACCCGTTATAGTTGATCCTAGCCATGCAACAGGAAATGCAAAGCTTGTAAAACCCATGTCGATGGCAGCGGTTGCAGCAGGTGCAGACGGACTATTAATAGAAGTTCACAATGACCCGCCCCATGCGCTGTGTGATGGTCAGCAGTCTATAACGCCTGAAGCCTTTGATGATTTAATGCAGGATATATCCCATATACTCCCTTATGCTTTTCGCTGGGAATAGAAAAGGAGTGAATTTGAGATGAATATAGGAATTATAGGG
>JAAYHT010000053.1 GCA_012735285.1 Clostridiales bacterium
TGTCTACACTCATGTACCTTTGTATTCTTTCCTTCATGAAGCTGGACTTTGTCTCATAGTACCTTCTCTCCAGGTTGTTGATTAGGCCTTCAAAAGCATGGTTTCTGTGAGATAGGGTTCCATTGCTGCGAGCCTTGTAATAGTAGTCAATCTTCCTATCACCTGTCCCATAGAGAAGATCCTGCTTGAAATCTTCCGGTAAATCTTTAAAAGGCACATTTATGTCTACCCCATGATATCTTGCCAATGCATCTACCATCTGCCTGTAAAAGGATGCGGTAAGCTCCATAGAGGTGTAGATGTTTGATAAGGCCCCCCTTGTTATCGGCAGATCTTTTTTAATAATTTCGTCAGGATCTATTTTTTCAATGAAACCCAGGCCTTTACACTCAGGGCAGGCTCCAAAGGGGCTATTGAATGAAAACATTCTGGGCTCCAATTCCTCTATGCTGATGCCGTGATCAGGGCAGGCCAGCTTGGTGCTGAAAATGAGGGTTGCGCCAGAACCTAACAGGCATGATACAAGGCCATCTCCATGGTATATTGCAAGCTCGACAGATTCCGCCAGCCTGCTTTCCACTCCGGCTTTAATAATTATCCTGTCTATGACAATATCTATAGAATGTTTGATATTCTTCTCAAGTTTAATATCCGGATCGGATAGGTCTACAATTTCACCATCGATCCGTGCCCTTGTAAATCCCTCTCTTCTTATCCTATCTAGAATCCGCTGATGCTCACCCTTTCTCTCCCGGATAACAGGCGCCAATATGGTTAGTCTGGTGCCTTCTTCAAGCTCCATCAGCTGATCCACTATCTGGTCTACCGTTTGGCTTGATATTTCCTTTCCGCAAACAGGACAGTAGGGAATACCGATACGGGCATACAAAAGACGCAGATAGTCGTGTATCTCCGTTACTGTACCCACTGTTGATCGCGGATTCTTGCTTGTAGTCTTCTGGTCGATCGATATGGCTGGTGAAAGCCCTTCAATATACTCTACTTTAGGCTTTTCCATCTGCCCCAAAAACTGCCTTGCATAGGCCGATAGGCTTTCTATATAGCGCCTTTGTCCTTCTGCATAAATGGTATCAAATGCCAGTGAAGACTTTCCTGAACCGGAAAGTCCAGTTAATACAACCAACTTATTACGAGGTATTTCAAGATCTATATTTTTTAAATTATGCTCACATGCTCCTTTTATTATGATATTTTTGTTCATTTGCTATTTCCTTTACAACCTTAATCTATATTCGAATATTTTATCTCTTATCTTTGCTGCTCTTTCAAATTGAAGATCCTCTGCCGCCTGCTTCATTTCTTTTTCTAAGAGTTTAATATAATCACGTAATTCTTTTTTAGTCAACTCTAGAGCGCTCTTTCCACGATAGAATCCTTCATCTTCTTCAACGGTTATAGTTGCCTCAATAACATCCCTTACTGATTTTTTGATGGTCTGTGGTGTTATACCATGTTTTTCATTATATGCCTTCTGCAGGGCCCTTCTACGATTAGTCTCCCTTATAGCCCTATCCATGGCCTCGCTAATGGTATCGGCATACATTATTACCCTACCGTTAGCATTTCTAGCTGCCCTTCCAATAGTCTGTATAAGTGAAGTCTCGGTTCTTAGAAAGCCTTGCTTGTCAGCATCCAGGATAGCTACTAAAGATACCTCCGGCAGATCCAGACCCTCTCTTAACAAGTTTATGCCTACTAATACATCAAAGGCTCCCAGTCTCAAATCTCGAATTATCTCCATTCTTTCCAGGGTATCTATTTCGGAATGCAGATATCTGACCTTTATTCCTACATTGCTAAGATAGTCTGTAAGGCTTTCTGCCATTTTCTTAGTTAGGGTTGTTATCAGTACCCGCTCCTTGTATGCCGTAACCTTATTGATTTCTTTAATAAGGTCGTCAATCTGACCCTCAGTTTTTCTAACATCTATAACAGGATCCATCAGGCCTGTAGGCCTTATGATTTGCTCCGCACTCACGCCGCCGCTTTTTTCTTTTTCATAATCCGAAGGTGTGGCACTGACATATATTATCTGGTTTACCATACCTTCGAATTCTTCAAAACTTAAAGGTCTGTTATCCAGAGCCGAAGGCAATCTGAAACCATACTCTACTAAAGAGAGCTTCCTTGAACGGTCTCCTGCCCACATGCCGCGAAGCTGGGGTATCATTACATGGGATTCATCTATAATGATCAGGAAATCATCGGGGAAATAGTCGATCAGGGTATAGGGCCTGGCCCCTGGGGGCAGCCCATTAATATGCCTTGAATAGTTCTCAATCCCTTTACAACTCCCAACCTCACGAAGGAGTTCCAGGTCGTAGCGGGTCCTCTGCTCAAGGCGCTGAGCTTCTACCAGTTTTCCCTGATCCTTAAACCATTTTACCCTTTCTTCCAGTTCTTGCTCTATGCTGATAATGGCCCTTTCCATATTCTCCTTTGAAGTAATATAGTGGGAGGCAGGAAAGATTGAAACATGGTTTCTAAGCCCATATATTTCCCCTGTAACAGGGTTTATTTCTTTTATGGCCTCTATCTCATCTCCAAACAGCTCAACCCTTATAGCGCTTTCTGAGCCGACAGGAAAGATATCTATAATATCTCCCCTAACACGGAAGGTCCCTCTTACAAAACCTAAATCATTTCTGTTGTATTGAATATCAACAAGCTTTCTTAGTATGTCATCCCGGCTTTTTTCCATACCCGGCCGCATCGAAAGAACCTGATTCTCATAATCAATGGGACTACCTAAGCCGTAGATACAGGATACGCTTGCAACAATTATTACATCCCTTCGCTCTGCAAGGGCAGCAGTAGCTGAATGGCGTAATTTTTCAATTTCTTCGTTTATATCGGAATCTTTTTCAATATAGGTGTCAGTCTCAGGAACATAGGCCTCTGGTTGATAGTAATCATAGTAGCTGACAAAAAATTCTACAGCATTTTCCGGAAAGAATTCTTTAAATTCCCCACACAATTGAGCAGCCAATGTCTTATTGTGAGAAATCACAAGTGTAGGCTTTTGAATTCTTTCTATTACATTTGCCATAGTAAAGGTTTTTCCGGAACCTGTAACACCTAACAGGGTCTGATGCTTTAAGCCTTTTTTTAGACCTTTTGTCAGCTTTTCAACCGCCTGTTCCTGGTCTCCCATCATTTTAAATTCCGATACCAATTTGAACATAATGCAATCTCCTATACTATAATGTCACTATGTTATTATACCGCCAAAAAAATAATTTGAAAAATATTTTTAAAACTATTGTTATTTGCAGAAAAATAATATATAATCTGTTTAATGTTTAACAAATAAAACGCTGAATCTAGATTTCTTCTAGAACGGGAGAACCTAATATTTGGGGTGAATCTGCTTAAAGCGGAGGGGTAGCTCTAGCCCTAACCAGTCAGCTAATCCCGTAAGCATCGGAGAGCAAACTTAGACAATAACCCTAAGGCGGTAAGCTCATTATCTAATTTAGAGTTATTGTATAATTTAGTGTTCTTCGGTGATGCTACAGGAGTGGTATCACTTTTTAATTATAAGGAGGTATGGCTTATGAAAAAGCAGGACATTGGCAAGAATAAGGAAACTCGACTCAAAAAATTCATCAATGCCTTCTCAAAACCTGACCAAAAGAAAACTAACGGAATAGCTAATGGAATATATAACGGAATAACTACTATATCAAAGATTGCAAGGAGAAGGGGTTCTGAGCAGGAAAGAGACTTTATCGGGACCATGGCTCTTAAATTAGAAGAAAACAACTATATCGATAATGAACTATATACTAAATATGATGTTAAAAGAGGTTTGCGTAACGCTAACGGAACAGGGGTCGTAGTTGGTCTCACTAAAGTAGGCGAAGTTGTTGGTTATGATACCGACGAAAACGGTAATAAGGTGCCTGTAGAAGGTAAGCTCTATTACCGTGGCATCGACGTTGAAGACTTGGTGAAGAATATAGTTGCAGAAGGTCGCTTCGGTTATGAAGAAGCTAGTTATCTTCTTCTATTCGGAGACTTACCTACTAAAAGCCAACTAGCTGAGTACGTTGCTACTCTTGGTGCTCGCCGTGAATTACCGCCGGGATTTGCTAGGGATATGATACTAACCGCTCCTAGTAAAAATATAATGAACAAACTGGCGAGAAGTGTACTTGCTCTCTATTCTTACGACGAGAATGCTGACGATATTTCAATAGAGAATGTGCTTAGACAGTCTATTGACTTAATAGGGTATTTTCCCTCACTCATAGCATATGGTTACCAGGCTAAACGTTCAAGTTTTCACAAAGAAAGCTTGCATTTACATCATCCCGATCCTGAAAGAAGCACAGCTGAAAATATTCTCATGATGATAAGACCTACTGGAGAATATACAGATATTGAGGCAAAATCGCTAGATTTATGCATGATTCTACACGCTGAGCACGGTGGAGGAAACAACTCTACTTTTGCAACCCACCTGGTCACATCTACCGGTACTGATACATATTCAGCAATTGCTGCCGCGGTAGGTTCGCTTAAAGGACCAAAACACGGAGGAGCTAACCTTGAGGTGATCGCAATGATAAATGACCTCAAGGCAAATGTTAAAGATATCACTAACTTTAAAGAAGTTGAAAAATATTTAATTAAACTTCTAAAAGGTGAAGCTTTTGATAGATCAGGACTAATATATGGTCTGGGACATGCGGTTTATACCCTTTCAGACCCAAGGGCAATCCTGCTTAAACGCATGGCTCAAAAGCTTGCAGAAGAACAAAATAAGCTTGATGAATTTATGCTCTACGACTATATAGAAAGAAGGGGTTCTGAACTCTTTAAAGAAGTAAAAGGAGTAGATAAACCAATGCCAGCTAACGTAGATCTTTATTCTGGTTTTGTCTACACTGCATTAAATATACCTATAGATATTGCTACCCCACTATTTGCAGCAGCCCGTGTTTCCGGTTGGTGTGCACACCGCATTGAGGAATTGGTGGCAGGTAAAAAGATTATGAGACCGGCTTATAAGAACGTTCAGCCAAAAAGAGAATATATACCAATTGATCAGAGAAGTTAACAGGAGACAATCTCCTGTTAATTTTTTTGTGTTTTTATACTATAATAAACAAGATATTCATAAAACTTTTTGTATATTGTGATAATTGCACAAAATTTCCGGTTACAATATGTTTGATTTAACATAACAATTTGACAACAGGCCTCCAAAAGACTATAATATGACATTATACTAGCTCAGTTATTTAATCTAAACTTATAGTCAAAGGAGGTAATTTTTTTGGAAAGACAAAGTTGGAACACTAAATTGGGCTTTCTGTTGGCCGCAATTGGTTCCGCAGTAGGGCTTGGAAACATATGGCGTTTCCCATATACCGCAGCCACAAATGGTGGTGGAGCATTCCTTGTGCCTTATTTTTTTGCAATTATTACTGCTGGTATTCCTATTCTCATCCTAGAATATACTATAGGAAAAACCTATAGAGGCGGTGCTCCTGTCGCCCTGGCAAGAATCAATAAGAAATTTGAGTGGTTGGGCTGGTTCCAGGTTATGGTAGCATTCATTATCGCTGTTTATTATCTCGCTATCATAGTATGGGTAGTCAGCTACATAGGTTATTCATTCGGATTAGCTTGGGGAACAGATCCCACCTCGTTCTTCCTTGAATACCTAGGAGTAACTTCAAGTGCCCTTGAGCTGGGTGGTGTTCAGCTTAACCTCGTGGGACCATTTATAATTGTTTGGGCTATTACTGCATTTATCTTGTATAGAGGTATTAGCGGGGGTATTGAAATCGCATGTAAAATCTGTCTGCCTATACTGTTAGTCTTTACAATCGTCTTGGTTATCAGAGGTATCACCCTACCAGGTGCTATAGACGGACTTAACTATCTGTTTACACCTAACTGGGAAGCAATCACCGACTCAAGTGTATGGACAGCAGCCTATGGGCAGGTATTCTTCAGTTTGAGTATCGCTTTCGCTATTATGATATCTTATTCAAGTTACCTGCCGAAGAAAACAGACGTGGTCAACAGTGCATTTATTACCGCTACAGCTAATCACGGATTTGAGCTTCTTGCTGGAATCGCAGTATTCAGCGTGCTAGGTTATATGGCATATGCACAAGGTGTACCTGTAGACGAAGTATCTGCTGGCGGAGTAGGATTAGCGTTTATGGTATTCCCTGCAGCAATCAATACTCTACCTGCTTTCAAATCACTAATAGGTATTTGTTTCTTCGGTGCACTTTTCACCGCAGGAATAACATCGCTGATTTCTATACTTCAGGCTGTAATTACAGGTATTTCTGACAAGTTTGATGTTCCTCATAAGAAATCAACTACTATTGTTTTAGTTCCCGCTTTTGTTATCAGTATTCTATTCATCACAGGAGCAGGGCTGAACATTCTTGATATAGTAGACGCATTTATCAACAATGTGGGTGTTGCAGGTGCAGGTCTGATCGAAGTTATCCTGATTGGCTGGTTCTTCAACTTAGAGAAGATCCGCGAGGAAGCAAATCAGTTCTCCAACTTCAGCGTCGGTAAATGGTGGATTTACTCACTGAAGATAGTAACTGTTGTAGTACTCGGCGTCATGGTTATCTCCAATACAATCACATTCATCAGAGAAGGTTATGGCGGTTATTCTTCTACTGACGTAACAATCTTCGGTTGGGGATCATTGATAGTCGCCTTAGTGATTATGGCCATCCTAAAGAATATGAAGGGCAAAGAAGGATATTCTGACCTTTCAAATATTAAGGAGGTAGAATAATGAGTACCGGTGCAATTATAATGATGCTTATTGGCTGCGTCGGCCTTTGGGGAGGTTGTTTTCTTTCAGTTTCAATCGCAATGAAGCATAGTAAGAAGAATAATAACAACGCCTAAGTATATGATAATAAATGAATAGAGCAACCCATATAGGTTGCTCTATTTTAATATTACGATAATATTTATAAATGCCAGGAATAATGTTAAGAGACCGATAGAACTGAGATATATTGGTTTAAGTATATATTTCGCAATAAATAGCCTTAATAGGTAAACCAATATGCAGACTATAACTGCTATGACTGCAGTCAGTACTGTCCCTGCAAAATTAAACAAGAATAATATGCCGTAGATTAAAAAAAGCTCATACCAACGGCCTAGTTCTAATAAAGCTATGTTTGATTCATTTCGTGGTAGGAATATTAAAATAA
>JAAYHT010000054.1 GCA_012735285.1 Clostridiales bacterium
AACCAAACATTTTTAAAGAATGTTTTTCAGAGGTCTTTGTCACAAATGATTGACTACTCTAGAAAAATATTGAGTAAAATAAATAGCAAACCTTGAAAAGACATTCTATTTGTTATATTCTATGTATTTAGAGCAGTTAAAACAAATGAGAGGTTTGCATATGTCTAAAGGTTTACTGTTTGTTATTTCAGGCCCATCTGCGGCAGGAAAAGGCACTATTTGCAAAAATATTATTAAAGAAATGGACATAGATCTATCGATTTCTATGACTACTCGAAAGCCTAGACCTAATGAGGTGGACGGCAAAAGCTATTTTTTTGTCACCCAGGAAGAGTTTGATGAGGTCAAGAATAGAGGAGGCTTTCTTGAATATGCCTATGTTTTTGGAAATTACTACGGTACACCTAAGGATATGGTAATAGAAAAGCTTAACAAGGGGCGGGATGTTATCCTTGAGATTGACATTCAAGGTGCTATGCAGGTTAAAAAGACCTATCCCAATGGCATATTCATCTTTATACTTCCGCCATCTATGGAGGAATTGAGAAAGCGTATTACTAGAAGGGGTTCTGAGTCCTTAGAAGCAATCAATGAGAGATTAGGAGAAGCTTTAAAGGAAGTATCATATATAGATAAATATGATTACTGTGTTGTAAACGAAAACTTAGAAGAAGCAGTTGACCGTGTAAGTTCTATTATTAAAGCTGAACACTCAAGGGTGACAGAGCACGTTTATGAATTGATAGAAAAATATAAAAAAGAAATTGAATCAGTAAAGGAGGAATAAGACATGCTAGAACCATCGGTTAATCATATGAAAAAAAAGGCAGACAGCAGATATACATTAGCAATGTTAGCCGCAAAAAGGGCTAGAGATATTATAGACGGTAAACCAAAATTAATTGAAATAGATATAGATAAACCGGTATCTATTGCAGTACAAGAAATTGCTGAGGATTTAATTACCTACAAAAGAGAGGAAAAATAAATTATATGGAAACACCTCTTGCCTTCAATGATCGTACTAAGATGCTACTGGGTGAGCAAGCTGTAATCGAGCTTATGAAAAAAAAGATATTAATCTTTGGCTTGGGAGGAGTAGGAGGACATGCTGTAGAGGCTTTGGCTCGCACAGGCATCGGTACATTGGGTATAGTTGACTACGATCGAGTGGAAGTAACAAATATAAACCGTCAAATTATAGCATTAAACAGTACTTTGGGTTGTTATAAAACCCATGTTATGGAAAAGCGTATAAAAGATATAAATCCTCAAGCTAATGTTTTGGCCTATACCCTTAAATTAAATTCTGATAATATCGATCAATTACCCCTTGGGGATTGGGACTATATCGTAGATGCAATAGATGATGTGGCAGCCAAGATTATTTTAATAGAGAAGGCAAAGAGGTTAGGAGTTCCAATAATAAGCTCTATGGGAGCAGGGAACAGAGTAGATCCAACTAAATTACAGGTTTCTGATATTTATAAAACCCATACATGTCCTTTAGCCAAGGTAATAAGAAAGAGATTAAGAGAACTTGGCATCCCTGAACTTAAGGTAGTATTTTCTGATGAAAAGCCTGAGAGAAAAGAGTACCCTGAAGATGGAAGCCGTCCACCTGCAAGTATAGCCTTTGTTCCGGCTGCAGCAGGCCTAATAATAGCGGCTGAAGTCATAAAAGATTTAATAAAAATTTTTAAATAAGTGCAATTTTTGAACCTCAGATGGCGTCTATTTAATATACGACGTCTTTTTTTAGCATTAAAATGGAGGTTCGAATAATGTCAGGTAAAAAAAGTTTTATACAAGTTAACGGTGGGAATGAATATTTAGTTCTTTCGAAAAGGCAAGGGATGACAAGGATTAAGTTAGACGATATCTTGTACTTTGAAAAAGAGTTAAGAATAATACATGTACATACCGAAGATGATATTTATAGCTTTTATGGTAGTTTTAAAGAGTTAAAGAATATGATTGACGAAAGATTTTGCAGATGCCATAACAGCATTATCGTGAATTTAAATAAAACAGTACATTTAAGGCGATATGAAATACATCTTGTGAATGGAGAGGTACTATGTGTCAGTCAAAGAAGATATTCTTATACGAAAAAGAGATTTCTAAAGCACTTGTATGAAAATTTTTCTTGCATTATGAAAGATGATATAGTATAGTATTCAAGGATCTGAAAAGTAAGCGGATCCAAGAAAAACACACATCTTGCTGCTCGCAAACCGGTGCCATAAAGGTCGTTTGCGAGGTATGCTGGATGGAGGATTAAAACCAAGGAGGTAAATATGGCGATTATTACAATGAAACAGCTTTTAGAAGCAGGTGTTCATTTTGGACACCAGACAAGAAGATGGAACCCTAAGATGGCTCCATATATTTTCACTGAGAGAAATGGTATTTATATCATTGATCTTCAGAAAACAGTTAGAAAATTTGAAGAGGCATATAATTTCATCAGAGAAGTTGCAGCAGAAGGAAAACCGATTCTCTTTGTAGGGACGAAGAAACAGGCTCAGGCAGCAATTGCTGAAGAAGCCAAAAGATGCGGAATGTTTTACGTAAATGAGAGATGGTTAGGCGGTATGCTTACTAACTATAAGACTATCTCACAGCGTATTGATAGGCTAAATGAAATTAGAAATATGGAAACTGATGGTACTTTTGATGCCCTAACTAAGAAAGAAGTATTAAAGTTAAAAGCAGAAGCAGACAGGCTAGAAAAATATCTAGGCGGAATTAAGGATATGGATGGTCTGCCAGGAGCAGTTTTTGTAGTTGATCCTAAAAAGGAGAAAATTGCAGTTAAAGAAGCTCGTATCTTAGGTATACCGATAGTTGGTATAGTAGATACAAACTGCGACCCTGATGATGTAGATTATATTATTCCTGCTAATGATGATGCGATTAGAGCAATAAAGCTTATCGCAGGCAAAATAGCAGATGCTGTTATAGAAGCTAAGCAAGGTGAATCATTTGATGATGAACCTGTCAATACTGAAGAAAAAGAAGAAGAGCCAGCAGAGGAAACAACTGATCAATAATGGAAAGGAGGCCTGAAATATGGCTGTTACCGCGTCAATGGTAAAAGAACTGCGTGAACGTACAGGCGCAGGT
>JAAYHT010000055.1 GCA_012735285.1 Clostridiales bacterium
AAAATGGAAACGAAAAAATGGGCTACTACCACCGTTTATTAATCAAATCAGAAAATTTCTTTATCAAATTAAAAAAGGTGTTGGAGTTTTTAATGTTCCAGCACCTTTTTTGTCTACAGTCTGAAGCGGTGATTAGACACAATCACCGCTTTATTTATAAAGTGGAAACGAAGTACATAACTCCTTAACTATTGATTTTGCTTTTGATAATGCTTCATTATCCTCGGGATTATCCAAAACAAGAGCTATCGCTTCTGCAACCTTTCTGCATTCCTTTTCCCCAAAACCTCTAGTCGTTACTGCTGGGGTTCCAATTCTTATTCCAGAAGTTACAAAGGGACCGTTAGGATCATTTGGTACAGTATTTTTATTAGTAGTAATACCGCAACTATCTAGTAAATGTTCTGCTTCCTTACCTGTAATGCCCTTATCTGCAAGGTTTACTAATATGAGATGGTTATCAGTACCGCCGGAAACTAAACGGAAATCCCTGGCTATTAGTTCATCTGCTAATGCCTTGCAATTGCTCACAACCCTCTTCTGGTATTCGATAAATTCCGGTTTGGAGGCTTCATAAAAGCAAACCGCTTTAGCTGCTATTACATGCATTAATGGGCCACCTTGCGTTCCCGGGAAAACTGCCTTGTTAATTTTCTTCCCGAACTCTTCCTTTGCTAATATGGCGCCTCCTCTGGGTCCCCTTAGGGTTTTATGGGTTGTAGTTGTAACTACATGAGCATGTTCTACAGGATTTGGATGAATCCCCGCAGCTACCAATCCCGCAAAATGTGCCATATCAACCATCAGATAAGCACCGACTTCATCAGCAATTTCCCTGAATGTCTTTGCATCTATTATCCTTGGGTAAGCACTTGCTCCCGCTACAATTAGCTTGGGTTTATGTTCTTTAGCTAGTTTTCTTACCATGTCGAAATCTATTCGTTCGGTGACAGGATTAACTTTATAAGGAATGAATTTGTAATTAATTCCTGAAAAATTTACAGGACTTCCATGGGTTAAATGACCTCCATTAGATAAATCCATCCCTAATACTGTATCTCCATGTTCTAGCAGCGAAGCATAAACCGCTAGGTTTGCGCTAGATCCTGAATGTGGTTGCACATTTGCATATTCAGCATTGTAGAGTGCCTTAAGCCTTTCAATCGCTATGTTTTCTATTTCATCAACATATTTACAACCACCGTAATACCGTCTACCCGGATAACCTTCCGCATATTTATTCGTAAGCAAGCTACCTGTTGCTTCCATGATTGCATAAGAAGTGAAGTTTTCTGATGCTATTAACTCAATGTTGTTCTCCTGGCGGTCCATCTCATTGCGTATCAATTCTGCGATCTTTGGGTCAGTTTTTTCTAGATATCTTAAATCCATATTTTGCCTTCCTTTTCTGCCTTTCTTGTTCTATTATGATCTATAAAGTGTGTATAAATACAAGTAACACTATATAATAGCGATTGTTAGAATTCAATACATTTTTTCATAATAACTGTTTATTAAAGCAAAATTAAGGTATAATATACGAAACAGGAACGCAAAAGGAGGATATCAAATGTCAGAAAATATAATTTATTTAACTCAAGAGACCTTTGAAGATGAGGTATTAAAGTCCCCAATACCTGTATTAGTAGACTTTTATGCAGATTGGTGTGGACCATGCAAGGCACTGGGGCCAGTTATAGATTCACTAGCAGGTAAGTATAAAGGAAAAGCTAAAATCTGCAAACTTAACATAGACCATCATAGAAATCTTGCTATTTCTTATGGTATAATGAGTATACCTACCCTCTTTTTTATTAAGGATGGCGAAATTAAAGAGCGTATTACAGGTGCCCTACCTCAACCAGCTATTGAAGAGAAGTTGGATGCTTTACTTTAAATATAGCTTATCTTATTAAAGAATAGGAGCATATTAATGTTTTCATCTGACTGGCTCAATATGTCTACCTTACTTTTTATAATCTACGTAATTAGCTTTTTTATAGCATGTGCTATAATCTTTATTGAAAGAAAGAATCCCTCTGCCACCCTTGCATGGATAATGCTTTTATTCATGGTACCTGGCTTAGGGATTATTTTTTACATTCTTTTTTCTCAAAATATTTCAAGAAGGCGTATATTTAGATTAACTAATTACGAACATTTAATTATAACCGAAGCCCTTGAGGAACAAATGAACTGTATTAAAAATAAGGAGTTTCGGTTTTCTAACGATGCGGCTAAAAAATGGCAGCATATGATTTTAATGCATCAAATGTATTCGAAATCCTTCTATACGCAAAATAATCGCATTTCTATATTAACTGACGGCAACCACAAGTTTGAAAGCCTATTTAATGATATTATGAACGCTAAATATACGATAAACGTCATGTATTTTATCATTAAAAACGATTCAATGGGTCGTAAACTAATTGACATCCTAACCTTAAAAGCTAAAGAAGGCGTAGAAGTGCGATTATTAATCGATGCGGTAGGAGGAAGGCAAATTACTTCCAGACACCTCAGAAAATTTAAAAAAGCTGGTGGGAAATATGCATTCTTCTTCTCACCTGTATTCAGGATTATAAATTTAAGATTAAATTACCGCAATCATAGAAAAATGGTCATAATTGACGGAAAGATTGGATACTTAGGTGGCTTTAACGTCGCCGATGAATATGTGGGCAAGAGTAAAAAGTTCGGTTATTGGCGGGATACACACCTTAGATTATTAGGCAGTTGTGTGCATGATCTCAACGCCCGATTTATCCTTGATTGGCGCTTCGCATCTAAAGAACAGCTTCCTCTTGCCGAGGCCTATTACAATAAAGTTATTGAAAGGGGAAACACCGGTGTTCAAATTGTTTCTTCAGGTCCCGAATCCCAGCGTACTGAAATAAAACACGGTTTTTTAAAGATGATTACTTCTGCTAAGAAGAATATTTATATTCAGACACCCTATTTTGTGCCTGATGCAAGTATTATTGAATCCCTTAAAAATGCAATTTTTTCAGGTGTTGATGTTCGTATAATGATCCCTAACAAACCTGACCACATGTTTGTATACTGGGCTACATATTCGTATATAGGAATACTTTTAGAAGCAGGAGCTAAGGTCTATATCTATGACAATGGTTTTCTGCATGCTAAGAATATTTGCGTTGACGGGGAAGTTGCGTCAGTTGGTTCTGCAAATTTTGATATACGCAGTTTCCGTCTGAGTTTTGAAACAAATGCATTTATTTATGATGAAGAAGAAGCTTTTAAATTAGAATCCATATTCCTAACAGATATAGCAAACTCAAGGGAATTAACCTTAGAAGACTATAACAACCGCTCCTGGATAATTAAGTTTAAGGAATCAATTTCTCGACTTCTCTCTGATCTGTTATAAATGTAATGAGGGAATTTCAATTCCCTCATTTATTAATTATTCTCCGAAATCAATATTTTAGTTAATTCTATCGGGTCTACAAATTTACCTTCTTTATAGACGCGCATGTTGCCCGATGAAATTTCATCTATCAAAATTACATTGCCGTCATTATCAATTCCAAATTCTAATTTAACATCATATAACTCAAGCCCCTTCTTCTTAAGCAGATCACTGATTAAATCTGTAATTTTACGGGTACTTGCTTTTATCTCTTCGAATTGGCTAGCAGTCATTATCCCTAAAGTCTCTAATCCTTCTGCTGTAACCAGTGGATCTCCTCTTTGGTCATCCTTCAAAGTGGCTTCTACATAGGCATTTAAATTGTCGCCTTCTTTCACATAAGCACCATAGCGACGCAGAAAACTTCCAGTTGCCTTGTAACGGCAAATAATCTCTAAGCCTTTTCCAAAAGGTTTTGCCGGTTTTACGTCCATTGTTCCATTTTCTATATCAGCACTAATATAGTGGGTTTCAATTCCTGCATTATTTAGTATTTCAAAAAACATAGCGCTTACCATAAGATTAGCTTTGCCTATCCCTTCAATAGAAAAGGCTACGCTATTAGCACCGGGATCAAAGACTCCGTTCTCGCCGGTAACGTCATCTTTAAAAATCAAGCGATAGTTACCATTGTCCAAAACAAATACATCTTTAGTTTTGCCTTCATAAACTTTTCTCATTCTGTTCTCCTTCTAATGAAAAATTTTCTAATTCATAATTGTACCATAAAGAAGTAGATTTAGCCCTCTTTATTTATTTTTTCTATATTCACCTTTTACTAATAGATAATTTTGTAGGAATTGCTTGATTAATCCTTCCCACATCATCTCGGCCATATCTAAAGCATGTCTTTCTATTTCATCGGTAATTAGAACAACAGCATTATAACTTTGATTTATCAAATAATCAACTAATTCTTCAATTTGTTCTAGATGAATATAAAATGCATTCTGCCATTCATTTCTTGTCCAATAAGGGTTGATTTGACTTAAGAATTTGGCTATCTCATCCGCATTTTTATACCATTCTATTCTAGACTTTTCTGCTTCTATTGTATTTCCATTAATGATTCCTTTTATCATTGCAGCAGCAAGTAAAAGATGCTCTGTGAGCAAGCTTTCAAACTCCATTACAATTTTATTATTATAGTATGCACTCAATAACTTTGCAAAATCCTTTGGATTCTTAAGTAATCTATTGACTACAAACTCTTCATCTGGAAGTCTCATGACTATACTTTTAATAGCAATTTTCGTCCAGAATGCATGCTGCGCCCAAAGC
>JAAYHT010000056.1 GCA_012735285.1 Clostridiales bacterium
CAGTAACTCCATTACACAAGTTAGATAATTTAGCAAAACATTATGGTCTGAAAAATATCTTCGTAAAAGATGAATCCTATAGATTTGGATTAAATGCTTTTAAAGTCCTTGGCGGCGTCTATGCAGTCGGTAAATATTTAGCTAATAAATTAGGCATGGACATATCAGAACTATCCTTTGAATATTTACGTTCCAATGAAGTCAAAGAAAAGATAGGAGAAATCACCTTTGTAACTGCTACAGATGGTAACCATGGTAGAGGAGTCGCATGGGCAGCTAATCAGCTGGGACAAAAGTCAGTTGTCTATATGCCAAAAGGATCCTCATTGACTAGATTAAATAACATAAAAAAAGAAGGATCCGATGCATCTATTATAGATGGAAACTATGAAGATGCAGTGAAACTTTCAGAAGAGATGGCTAAGAAGAATGGCTGGGTTGTAGTTCAAGATACAGCCTGGGAAGGATATGAAGATATACCTACATGGATAATGCAAGGATACGGAACTATAATCTACGAAGCCATTCAACAGTTAAATGAATACGGTATAGACAAACCAACCCATGTATTTCTTCAAGCAGGAGTAGGATCTTTTGCTGGAGCTATACTTGGATATTTAGTAGATAGATTTAGAGAAGACAGACCTATAACAATTATCGTGGAGCCAGATGATGCAAATTGCCATTATCTATCTTCATTAAGCGGTAAAAGGGAAATAGTAGAAGGAGATATGCCTACTATTATGGCAGGATTAGCTTGTGGCGCCCCGAATACTATAAGCTATGAATTATTAATGGATTATGCAGACGGCTTTATCTCATGTAAAGACCAAGTAGCGGCAAGGGGTATGAGAATATTAGCTACACCCCTTAAAGGAGATCCTCAGATAGTGTCAGGCGAATCTGGAGCCGGTGTAGGTACTGGGGTAGTTACCTTAATGATGGAAAGGGAAGAATTTAAGGATTTAAGGGAGAAGCTGAAGCTGGATGAAAATTCGGTAGTACTATTAATAAACACAGAGGGAGATACAGATCCAGATAGATACAGAGAGATCGTTTGGGATGGAAGCTATAGCTCAATAGAGGAGGAGGAAAAGGATAGGAAGACTAAACTTCAGAGTACACATAAATGGAAAACGTTTAATTAACCGCTTAAAGAACTATGTCAAATAGGAATTAATGACAACAGTAGATTAGCAAGATTAGTAGCATCTGATGCTGATAAGGCTGGCCGAGATAAAGTAGATGCTTGGATGGGAGATACCGGCTTAGAAGCCCTAGTAGATAGAATCGGTAACATCTTTAGTATTTGGATTACTTTAGAAAATAAGGATAAAGAACCTGTCATGCTCGGCCCCCCCTATAAATATCATACCTTCACGTTCTACACTAACCTTAGATTTAGAATAAGTCACAACCCAAAGGAATTCACACCTAAATCAGATTTAATAGATAGAATAAATGTACTGCTAGAAGTTGCAATTGCTCTTTCAGAGTTTAATATAACAACATTTATTAAAACAACATTAGGTGATATTGAATTTAATATATGGGGTAAATCGCCTACTTGTTTAATATTGCATGTCTTTGACTAACCAAAGGGCAGATTTATTATATATAAGCAAATAAAAACATGGCATATCATTTCATTTATTATTAGATATACCATGTTATCCATAAATCTTATATTTTATCGATTGTTATTATCAAGCATTGCTGAGCCTTTTTATATCCTTACTTCAATACTACTTTCTCCTCTATAAATCCTTCAAAACTATCAATATCTTCAAATCCTACTTCAGTACCTAAAGCCTCAAAGTGTTTCTTTCCGCATTCAATTTTAGCTCCTTCTGTTGGTCTTAAGGCATCAAACTTAGTATCAGCTTTGGTTTCCAGTACAAAATACAGTTTATCCTTACCGTCCGCATCGATCAGTACAGCCCAGTCAGGATTATAGCTGCCTAATGGAGTGGCTATGATAAACCAGCTTGGAAGTTTTGCATACAACTTAACTCTGCTATTGTTTTCGAAGCTTCTGGCAAATTTCTCCTCGTTGGCGCTATCATATATCACATATTCGTATACTGACTTTTTACTTTCCATCATGTTTTTGGACAAGTAGCCGATAAGTTCCTCACTTTTAAAGAGCTCTTGCGCATAATATCTTCGTCACCTATCTTAGTGTATTTAATGCCATCAACAATCATGTGTCTCATTTTAGCAGCAATAATTTGTGCTACCTGTTCCATATACCTTTGAGGGTTTTTCTTAAATAGATGAAGAGTCTTACTTCTAAGTAATATTTCCACAATAGTCTTTCTTGTTAAATTGGTTTCATTCTGGAGATAAGCAATAATATCAGGCAGATTTTCTTGTAGGTTATCCAAAGCTACAGCATATCTATCTGATTCCACAGCTGAAACACCGCCGGCATTAATATCAAGCCCTGCTTTCGTCTATATAAGTTTTGAAGAGCTTACAAATAGGCTCCTTTGCATTTCTTTACAACATTCATCAATCAGCTTTTCACTATCAAAGTCCACAGAATAGGTGGTCTTGTATTTTATCCTATCCCATAGTTCTTTAAATTCAGGATCAAGATAGACACGTTTGTTAAGCTTAATGGTCTTTTTATCGCTATTATTCTTAATATTAAGGCCGCTACATACTTTGCTAACTAGAGCTGTTATCTCTGTTTTTACATTTTCATATTCTTCAGGTACATTTAGCTTATTCTCTTTTATAGCAACTTTCAGCTTATCCTTTACTTTGCCTGCTTCATCAATGTAATCATTACCTAAAAATGTTTCATATATGACCTCGGAAGCTTCCTGTCCTAGATATTTTATGCTTCCATCCTCTTGTTTTACAGGAATGTTAGCAAATAAATGAGTTTCAATAACGCCAAACCTTATGCCACTTTCGGTTTCATATTCTTTCTGTAAGGCCTCAGCAAATTCCTCGTAGCTTTCGTTAGCCATAATTGTCAGAGTGTTTATAGAAAAACCATACTGACGTTCACCGTCTTGATTTACACAAAGGCGTAATCCACGCCCAATCTCCTGTCGCTTTTTGACCTCACTCTTGGTTTCATTTAGGGTACATATCTGGAACACATTTGGGTTATCCCAGCCCTCACGTAATGCTGAGTGAGAGAAGATAAATCTTAACTTAGTATCAAAGGATAAGAGGCGTTCTTTATCCTTCATAATCAAGTTATAAGTATCCTCATCATCTTGCGTAGAACCACTGGTATCTTTAAAAACACCTTTCTTATCTGCTGAAAAATATCCATTATGGACATCTTCAGCTGCAGTTTCTAAGTCGATCTCCTTAAATAATGTATTATACTTAGGCTGTCTTATAAGATCATTGTAGTGCTTTTCAAAAAGCTTTGCATATATCCCTTTTTGAGGATTTCCATCTTCGTCATAGTAGCGATAATTTGCCACGCGATCTATAAAAAACAGACTTAAAACTTTTATTCCTAGCTTATTTAGTACAAGTTCCTAATTAAATGTTCCTCTATTGTCTTTCTAATCTGCTGTTCTTTTATTGCTAGATCGTCTACGTCTCCTATTGATACACCTATTCGTAGAATATCTGGCTTACTTGTAAAGGCTACTTTTTCATCCCCTTCTTCACAATAAATCTCGCTA
>JAAYHT010000057.1 GCA_012735285.1 Clostridiales bacterium
ACGGATTGTCTTATAAACTCTGGTTCTGAAAAAATTATGCAGCCTATCGCCTGGCTTATAGAGTTTAGATTGTATGGCGGTCGTAATGCATTGAGAACTTTCGTAATTTCTCTTGAAGAAACAGCGAAACCAAGGCGTATAGCAGCACAACTTAATGCTTTGGAACATGTCTTTAGAATCAAGAGGTTATCATATTCCCCTACTAAATTTAAAACCGATTCAGTCGAAAAATCCATATATGCTTCGTCTACTATAACCAATGCATCAGTGTTGTTTAAGATTTTTACAATTTCAGATTGCTTCATTACCAGGCCTGTGGGACTAGAAGGATTTGAAAATATTATTGCATGAGGATTAATTTTCTCTATTTCTTGCAAAAGATAATCGGTAGATATGGAGAAGTTTTCATCCTTCCTTATTTCGATACATTCTCTTTCATAAATATCAGCAAATACCTTATACATTGAAAAGTCAGGTGTTAAGGTGACTAGTTTTTCTCCTTTTTTCAAAAATGAGCCTATTATAAGTGATATAAGTTCATCTGACCCGTTACCCGCTACAACTAAGTCGGGATCAACGCCATAATACGAACCAAAAGCCTTTCTAAGCTCTTTATAGCTGTCATCTGGATATCGATTCAATTCAACCTTTGATAAGGCGTCGATAATTTTGTTATGTAAACTAATCCTAGGATCGATAAAACTTTCATTAGCATCAAGTCTAATTTTATATTCACAATCTATAACTTCATAATTAGTAAATTTCTTTAGTTTTTCATTGAGTTTATAAGCCATTTTGTCCCTCTCTATTTATATCTTATCTCAATTGATCTACCATGGGCCGTTAAGCCTTCCCTTCTGGAAATCTCTAAAATGTCAGCCATTGTTTCTTTTAGTGCTTCTTTAGTATAGTATGTATAACTCATACGTTTTAAGAAGCTATAAACACCCAGAGGAGAAGAAAAGCGTGCAGTACCAGAAGTAGGCAAAACGTGATTTGGCCCTGCGTAGTAGTCTCCCAAAGGTTCAGGGGAATAATCCCCGCAAAAAACTGATCCGGCGTTCTTAATGTCTTTTAAAACTTCTAGAGGATCCCTCATCATTATTTCCAAATGTTCTGGAGCTATTTGATTTGCAAGCTCAATCATATCTTTTGTATTTTTACATGTAATTATAGCACCATAATTCTTAAGTGAATCTCTAACTATTTCTTGTCTATCTAATAAGCTTATTTGTTTTTCTAATTCTTCTAAAGTCCTATTTGCTACATTACTGCATGTTGTTATTAATATTGATGCAGCCATGCGATCATGCTCAGCCTGGCTCAGCAAATCAGCCGCGACGAATTTAGGATTAGCTGATTCGTCTGCAAGGATTAATATTTCACTGGGTCCTGCTATCATGTCTATATCAACTAAACCATACAATAGCTTTTTGGCAGTAGCAACATAAATATTTCCAGGGCCAACTATTTTATCTACCCTAGGAAAAGATTCTGTTCCAAAAGTTAAAGCAGCAATAGCTTGAGCCCCCCCTGCTAACATAACTCGATCAACCCCTGCTATATATGCTGCTGCAAGAATTTCAGGGTTCGCTCTGCACTGCTTTTTACCTGCTTGATCTATATAAATTTCCGGCGGTGTTACCATGACAACTTCATTGACGCCTGCTATCTTCGCGGGTATACAATTCATTAAAACTGTGGAGGGGTAAGCTGCAGTTCCTCCAGGTACATATACCCCTACACGTTCTAAAGCACGTGTTACTTGTCCTACAATAGCACCATTTTCCCTTTTAATTTCATAATCGCTTAAGTGTTGTTTACTATGGTACTCTTCAATGTTTTTCTTGGCGTTTAAGAGTGCTTCTTTGAAAGGGTTATCAATACTTTCAAAAGTAGTTTTCAACTGTGTTGAAGGTAGCTCAAAGTTTTCAGGGCATGCACCATCAAACTTAATGCCATATTCTCTAACAGCTTCATCCCCTCTTTTTTTGATCTCATCTATTATTTCCAACACAGTTTTATTAACAACTTCATTAATCTCTGACTCGCGGATCCTTATTTCTATCAAATATTCAAACTCTTTCTTGCCATCAGAATTTATAATTCTCATCCATTCACCGCCCTATCCATTTTCTCTATCAATGAATCGATCTTGTCCTTTTTCATCTTCATACTGGCTTCATTTACTATCAACCGTGCTGATAACTCCTGAATATCTTCAATTATCTCTAATCCATTTTCTTTTAACGTTTTTCCAGTTTCAACGATATCAACAATGGCGTCAGCTAAAGATAAAATCGGTGCTAGTTCAACTGAGCCTTCAATTTTTATTATCTCTACATCCATACCTTTTTCTTCAAAGAAATCTCGGGTAACCTTAGGATATTTAGTAGATATTCTTTTAGTTGAATAACCGGAATAAAAATCTACTCCTTTTGGCGCAGCAAGTGAAAATTTACATTTACCGAAACCTAAATTAAGAACTTCGTAAAAAGTTCCACCCTTTTCCATGATTGTATCCATTCCTACAATACCAAGATCGCAAACTCCATGTTCAACATAAGTTATTACATCCGCTGCTTTAGCAAATAATACATCAATATCTTGATTTGGGATCGATACTAAAAGCTTCCGGCCTTTTTCCTCTAAGTTCTTACAGTCGAAACCCATGGCTTTAAAAAGTTTAATAGCATCCTTTTCAAGCCTTCCTTTTGTTAGAGCAATTCTCAAATTACCATTATCTGTAACTCTGCTGTTTTCTTCCTCTTTTAGAGCACTATATGTCAATAGATCTACATTAATAGCAAATCCTGTGGCAGGTTGGTCATATCCGAAATCCCTCAATAGCCTATCATACCTTCCCCCTGATAATACAGGCGCACCTACTGCTTCGATATATCCTCTAAATACTAATGAGCTATAGTATTCTGCTTGATTGACAAGGCCAAAATCTATAATCACATATTCTTCAAAACCCCGTTTTTTAAGCTCACAGAATATCTTTTTAAGATATTCTATCATTTCCGTAATCCTAACGTCATAGTCTGAAAATATTTTCTCTGCTTTAGCTATGACTTCTTTTCCCCCAAATAGCTTTGGCAATTCTTTTAATAAAGCTGTTGTTCTATCATTTTTTAATTTATCTAATTTTGATGATAAGGCTGCATAGTTTTTAGCCGCTATGAATTCATGTATTGCAGCTTTTTGATCATCAGAAGCCTCAATATTTTCCATCAGCAGTTTAAATATGCCAACATGGCCTATTTCAATGCGAAGATTCTTTTTTTGACATGCTGATAATGCCTTTACTCCTAATTTTAAAATCTCTATATCAGAATTAAAGGAGGAGTCTCCTATCAACTCTACACCAGACTGCATAGTTTCATCATTTCTTCCTGATAATCCGGGATTTTTTCTAAAAATTGTCTGTTCATAACATAACCTTAAAGGGAGTGGAAAACCTTTTAATTTTGTCGCAACTAATCTAGCAATTGGAATTGTAGAATCAGGCCTTGCAACTAATATACGGCCTTTATCGTCTACTAACTTATACATACTTTCCTGTGGAAAGTACAATTCGCTGGACGAAAATACGTCGTAGAATTCAAATCCAGGTGTTATTACATAATTGTAACCTGCGTCCTCAAAAATGCTTCGTAATGTTGCCATTACCTTTTTTCTTTCGTTTGATTCTCTAAATAACAGGTCCCTTGTTCCCTCAGGAGTTATTCTATTATAGCGTTTCATATCAGTGCCCCTTTCGCAATGCATTGCTTCTCCATATTAACTCACTAAAGTAAATTTGTCAATAATAAAATAAATAAGGGTATTAAAACCCTTAAAGTAGTAAGTTATATAAAACTCTGTATCTTTGTTAAATGCTTCTTAATTTCTCAAAGTATTCTGATCTCAACATAGACATAAGGTGTAAATCTACATATTTCCCATCTTTTTTGCCGGAATTGCGCATTACTCCTTCATATACAAAGCCAAGTTTCTTAAAAAGTGATGCTGCCCGTTGGTTATGTGGCAGATGATCTAATGTAACTCGCTCCATATGAAGGTTAATAAAGCAATATTCTAATAATAAGCGCATTGCTTCTTCACCAAGACCTTTTCCAAGGTACTCTTCTTCTCCGATATATATTCTTGTGATATCAAGCGAATCAGTATCTGGATCAAGACGGCTAATATAGATACGGCCTATAGGTAAATCCTCTTCCCTGTATATTATAGTAAACTGCAGTTTATCTTTATCTAAGGATCGTATTACAAATTCTTTGGTTACTTCTTCATAATCACGACCTCTAGATATTGTGAAGCTATCTATAATATATTGTTTTTTCTCCCATTCCGCAAAGAGTTCACAATCCGAAAATATTGACTCTCGTATAATGAGGTTAGTAGACTCCATAGTATCCCTCCTACATCCGGCAATATGGAAAGAATTGGTTATGATATGATTATATACTTTATAATATAAAAAAGCAATAACTTGACCAAAAAGAAAAGGTTCTTTGTCAAATGTTGGGGTTAAATCCCGTAAGACTAAAGAAGTAGTAGATGATATGAAAATTTCGCAGGGTGGAGAAAATCTGCCCTGCATTTTCTTTTCCATTAAAGCAAGGGAATAGT
>JAAYHT010000058.1 GCA_012735285.1 Clostridiales bacterium
TCCCATAATGGGAGGTAGAGCAGGGCTTGCTCCTGAAGCAACTAAGCATTTATCGTAGTTCCAAACCTGCCCAGCAGCACTTTTTATAGTCTTATTCTCAGCATCCAGTTCTACCACTTTAGAGCCAAAATAAACATTGACACCGTATTTAGTATAGAAATCCATGCTGTAGCCAAAAGGAAACATATCTTCAAAATCTATCTTTCCTGCCACATAATATGTAGTAAGCATTGGATTGTATGAAGGCCATATACTATCAGAAATAAGATGTATTTGACCCTGAAAATTGCTTTCTCTCAACCCTATTATTGCCTCCATTGAAGCTGCCCCATTGCCTATTAAGCAAATATTTGATTCTGCCATATCATCACCGCCCTATGGTTTCATAATTACAGAGTTGCATATGGTTTGTCTGTCATAAGAACAAGTTTTGAAGCTGCTTTTTTTTGCAGTTCTATGGTCAGCTTGTTGGCATCTCCAAATTGTAAAGCTTTGGCTGGACAAGCGCTTACACATGCTGGCTCTTCTTTTCCTTCTTCCATCCTCTCAAGGCATAAAGTACATTTTTGCATTAAGTCATTCTTATCAAATTGAGGTATTCCAAAAGGACATACCTGTAAACACATTCTGCATCCGATACATTTACCCTGGTCTACTAATACCCTTCCATCTTCCTGGTATTTTGAAAGGGCTCCAGTTGGACATGCTATAACACATGGAGCATCTGCACAGTGCACGCATGATAATGAAACATAATCAACAGTTTCATCTCCATATTCTCCTTGCTCTATTTCAATTACCCTTCTCCATACCGGAGATCTCTGTTCGATAGCTTCTTCAACATTATGAGGAGCTAAATCATTTTCCTGCTTACAAGCCAGCTGGCATGAATAACAGCCCATGCATCTATCTATATCAAAATAAATTGCATTTTTACTCATCCTTTTCACTCCTCTCCACACTCATTTTTACCAAGCAGGACATGTAATTTGGTTGGCTGGAAATCGGACATATGTCTTCGTCTATGCCCATCACATTAAAGTTTGCATCTACCCATCCACCTGGAACATATATGCAACCCTGTCCTACCTTATTTGTAACTTCCGCTTGAATTCTAATATTCCCCCTGCGTGATTCTAGTCTAATCCAGTCACCGTCATTAATGTTATGCTCTTTAGCATCTAATGTGTTAACCATCGCCCTTGGCGCTGGTACTACCTCTCTTTGCCATGGAAGGGTTCTTCCTTGATCATGAACATACACCGCACCAGGTCTTCCTGTGAAACAAATAAATGGATATTCTTTTGCTATTTCAGGGGTAGAACGACGATTCTCCGATCCTTCTACATAGCGTGGCAATGGCTCATATCCCATTTGTTCGAATACTAATGAATAAATATTAGCTTTTCCGCTTGGGAGATCAAATCCATTCTTTTCATACTTCCTATATTCAATCTCTCCAAACTGTATCCACTTGCTATTTTCCAGATGTTCAAAAGTAATTCCCGATGGCTCTAAGAATAGGTTTGTATAGTACTCAATGTCTTCATTTGGAAAATACTCGTGGAATCCAAGAGCCTGCCCTAACTTAACGCTTATAAGCCAATCCGGCAAGGCTTCTCCAAATGTGGCAACTTTCCTTCTAAGTCTGATATAAGGATACCATCTATCGTATTGGAAATATATTGGTTCAGTTCTTTCCAAATATGATGCAGCTGGCAATACTATATCTGCTAATTGTTTTGCTGTTTCAGATATATAAGGATCAACCACAACTACAAATTCTAATTTGGATAAAATTTTCTTTACGACGTTAGTATTAGCTAGCATGACTAAAGGATTTGTTCCTTGCATAATACCAGCTTTTACTTTTCCTTTTTCAATCATTTCAAGAGCATCAGGAGTGGGGATACATCCCTGCATTGCAAAGTTTAAAGGCCAATTAGATTCAGGAGGATTGTATTGGGGAACATTCATTAGCATAACAAATTCCCTTGGGTTCTCTTCTGGATTTACTAGTTTGTTTAAGGTAAATTCAGCATTGAGTTTTGGTGACATTTCTACAAAAAGATCCCCACCTGGCGCATCTATGTTTCCAGTTACCACTCTTAGTATCGAAATCGCCCGAGCTGTCTGTGTGATATTTATACGACCTTCTAAACCATGTCCCGTTATTATACATACTCCCTTAGTTCTAGCTAATTCTCTGGCAAATTCACGGATAATTTGGGCAGGTACTCCTGTAATTTTAGCCGCCCACTCAGGAGTATATTTAACTCCATCGCTATTGCCTCCATATAAATGATCCTTTAGCTTTTCAAGCCCAGGATCATTAGTGTATTTATTTACCACTTCATGATCCCAGAGGTCTTCTTCTACAATCACATAAAGCATTGCCAAAGCCAAGGCTAAATCTGTTCCAGGTTCAATTCTTATGTACTGATCTGCTTTAGCTGCCATGTGGAAGCGTAATGGGTCAATTACGACTAATTTAGCCCCTCTTTCTTGAGCGTCGAAAATAAAGTGGGCAGTTGTAGGACTGGAAAATGTCGGTTGTCTTCCCCATAAAACTATCATATTGGCGTTCTCATAGTCTGGGAAAAGTGGCATTCCTGCATAAGTCATTGCTTGCCCAATAAGACGTGGTACAAAACACTCAGATGTGCCCCATGAAGGATCAGTTCCAAATGCATGAGCTAACCTCTGATACATGTGATAATTGAAATCCCATCCAGATGCTTGGCCGTTGTAGAAGCCTACTGCACGAGGTCCGTGCTCTTCCTTAATCTTGTTGAAACGTTCGGCGATTTCTTCGAGGGCTTCATCCCAACTGATCCTCTGCCATTTGTTTGATCCTCTTTCGCCTACTCTTTTAACTGGGTATTGTAGCCGGCATGGATCACTAAGCAACTGTTTACTTGCTATACTTTTTGCACAGATGCCCCCTTTAGTTCTCGGGTCTTCAGCTACACCTTCAAGCTTGTGGACTTTGCCATCTTTCAGGATGACCTTGATAGAACAACCATTCATGCATGCTCCACATACCGTTTGAACTTCTCTGAAAGCTTGGTCCATAATTATAAACCCCCTTTTCTCCTTTCCAATGGAAAACAGAGCAATAGAGAATAGATTAATATATTTTATTATCAACTTAACTTAAATATATTTAAGTTAAGACAAACACTAGTCGGGGTCACGGTATGCTTTGAAATTATAAGGTTTAGGTTATAGCTAGAACATACAAGTAGATAAATAGCTAAATATGATTAGTTGATGGGAATAGCATAGAGATCAACAATATGATGACAATTATTTCAAACATTCTCTTAAATTTTAATTTACCATAATAATTCTTAACTTTCAATTTATATCTTCACAAATGTATTATCTCATATCAATATTTTACGAAATAATAAATAA
>JAAYHT010000059.1 GCA_012735285.1 Clostridiales bacterium
AAAAAATGGAGCCCAGGAGCCAGATGTAGAAAGAGAAAATCATCTATTGGATTCAAGTGCATATGGTGATTTGATTGATGCACAAGCATTTACCGCAGATTGTTTTTTCGTTGAGCAAGATAGGGTTGTTGCCATTGAACTTAAATCAGTTCGTCCAAATTCAGGAGAAATGAGGGGAGAAAAACAAAAAATATTAGTCGGTAAGGCAGTTTTAAAGAGATTGTATCCTGATAAAGATGTCTATTATTACTTCGGCTTTCCCTTTGATCCCTTATCCAATGAAGAGACCGGTTATGATAAAGAGGTCTTTATGAATAGTATAATTGAGTTTAAGAAATTCTGTGCCAAGGATGAGTTGTTAATAGCGGATGAACTTTGGTCCTTTCTTTCAGGTCAAGCTAATACTATGCAACAAATCCTAGATATTATTAAATCTATCTCAACAGAAAGTTTTATAGAAGACTTTGAATTTCTAAACAATCCAAATAGGATTCTAGAAGATCCGGATAGATATTTATACATTGCGGATAAATGGTATCTGGAAGATGAAAAAACAATAGCTGAAAATCTAGATACTCTTACGAGACAGGCAGAATCGTCTAATTCTTTATATAAAGCGCTTAACAAAAATATATTTAATTATAAGGGTGAGTATAACTACAATCGAGCTAAAACACTTCTTTCAAAAACTTTTGAATAATTATTAAAAAATATATTGACAGCCATATTTGCTTTGTGGTATTATTCTCACCAAACCGTTGACGAGGGAGAAAAACTGCGAAATGGTCGCACAGAGAGTCGGGGAAGGTGAGAGCCCGATCGATACAGCGCAGACATGAAGGCCTCCGAGGGCGTGGTGAAAAAACTTAGTAGCTAAGTTCTAGTAGCTTACGACGCAGCGCCAGCGTTATCGGGCGGGGAGTGTGATGGCACTCTACTGAGTGGATACGTTTTTGTATCAATCAAGGTGGTACCGCAGGCAATACGCTTGTCCTTGAGTAAAGGATAGGCGTTTTTTTTATTCAAATTTATGCCATAAAAGGGGTGAGATAAATGAAACGAAAACAGAGCGATAAAAAAGACGAATATGACAAGCGAAAATATAATTTAAAAAATATTAGGAGGAAAGAAAATGATAAGAGGTTCAATAGTTGCATTAATCACACCCTTTCACCAGGATGGTAGTGTAAATTATTCAAAAATTGAAGAGTTAATAGAATGGCATATTGAAGAGGGAACTGGTGGAGTGCTTGTCCTTGGGACAACTGGTGAAACTCCTTCCCTTACAGAAGATGAAAAGGATCAGATTGCAATGACTGCAATCAGGGCTTCTGATGGTAGAATACCGATTATTGTTGGCAGCGGATCAAACAATACCTATGAAGCTCGCAATCAAAGTCTGAAATATCAGGAGATGGGTGCAGATGCTGTCTTAGTTATTACACCCTATTACAACAAGACAAATAAAAGGGGAATGCTAGAGCATTTCTATGCAGTTGCTAATGCAATATCGATTCCTATGATCCTTTACAATGTTCCGGGAAGAACAGGCTGTACCCTTACTTATGAGGCGGTAAGAGAATTAAGCCGTCATGAGAATATTGTAGGTATTAAAGAAGCAAGCGGCGACATAACATTGGTTAGTAAAATAGCTAAATTAGCATCCGATGATTTCGCTATTTACTCAGGTAATGACGACATGATAGTACCTCTGATGTCCCTCGGAGGTGCAGGCGTAATATCTGTATTGGCTAATATCTTGCCGAGGGAGACTAGCCTGATGACAAAGGCCTTTTTAGAAGGGGATATTGAGAGGGCTAAGCAACTTCAACTGCATTATTTAGATTTTATTTTCGCACTATTCTCCGAAACGAACCCTATCCCCATTAAAGAGGCAATGAATCTGATAGGGCTCGACGTAGGAGGATACAGGCTGCCTCTATACGCTATGGAGGATTCCACTAGGGCAATGCTGGCAGACACTATGCGCCAGGTAGGCTTTGCCGTATAGGAAGGGGTATATCATGTTAGGTGTTGCTTTAGTCGGCTACGGGAAGATGGGCCGACAAGTAGAAGCTAAGATAAAGGAAACTAAAGATATTGAGTGTGTAGCCATTGTGTCTCCTAGTAGAACTAAGACACTTGATGAGGTGAGGGCTGAAATCGATGTAATAATCGATTTCAGTCACCCCGATAATCTAGTTATGATAGGAGAATATGCTAAGAAACATAATATACCTATTGTTATAGCTACAACAGGTTATGAGCAAGCACAGATAGACTATATAAATGAATTAGCAGGATCTGTTCCAGTCGTATATGCGGCAAACTTTTCACTGGGAGTTACAGTGATGACCAGGGTCGTTTCCCAGCTTGCTGAATTGCTAGCCAGTGATTTTGATATTGAGATTATTGAGACCCATCACAATCAAAAGCTCGATGCACCCAGTGGCACTGCAAAGATGTTGCTTGAGGCAGTAGACCCCGCTGAAGAGTATAGCAGAGTCTACGGAAGAAAAGGGGATTGTAAACGCAAGAAAGAAATTGGCATACATGCGATTCGGGCAGGAAATATTGCGGGAAAGCATACTGTATTGTTTGCTGGGGAGGATGAAACACTGGAGATAACCCATACTGCTACTTCAAAACAGATATTTGCAAACGGAGCTATTAAAGCAGCTAGATATGCTGTTACAAGGCCTCCCGGACTATACAATATGAACCATGTGCTTTTTAAAGGAGAGGAGTAAAGATGGACGCAAGGCAAATTATTGAATATATTAGGAAGGCGGAAAAAAAGACTCCTGTAAAAGTTTATATAAAAGAGAAAAATCCTATACCTTTTAAAAACTGTAAGGTATTCGGTTGTGGCGATAAGATTGTATTCGGTGACTGGAAGGATATCGAGGGTATATTGGAAGCCCACAGGGATGATATCGAGGAGATTGTAATCGAAAATGATTGCAGAAATTCGGCAATACCCCTTCTGGATAAGAAGGGCATAAATGCCCGCATAGAGCCTGGAGCGATTATCAGGGAGCAGGTCAAGATAGGAGATAGAGCTGTCATTATGATGGGAGCAATTATTAATATTGGTGCTTCTGTGGGCGATGGCACTATGGTTGATATGGGTGCCATCTTAGGTGGACGTGCAACAGTGGGCAAGAACTGTCATATAGGGGCAGGAGCGGTTTTGGCAGGAGTAATCGAGCCTCCCAGCGCAACTCCTGTCGTGGTTGAAGATGATGTGATGATTGGAGCTAATGCTGTAATCTTGGAAGGTGTTAGGGTAGGTAAAGGCGCAATTGTAGCTGCAGGAGCTGTAGTTATCGAAGATGTTCCTGAGTATACGGTTGTTGCAGGTATGCCTGCAGAAGTGATAAAAAAGCGAGATGAAGTTCATTCAGATAAGACAGCCATCATGGAGGCTTTAAGAGAACTTTAGAAAGGTATAGTAATGACAAATTATATATTCGACGGATGTGATACTGTTAAGCTGGCTGAGAAATATGGGACTCCACTCTATGTGATCTCAGAAAGCCATATCATCGAACGGATAGATGAAATAAAGCGGGATTTTTTAGATAAATATCCAAATACAAAGGCAGTATATGCATGCAAGGCACTTCAGACTGTAGGCATATGTAAACTAATTGATAAAGAGGGTTTAGGATTTGATGTGGTCTCAGGCGGAGAACTCTATACTGCTATAAGGGCGGGTGTGTCGCCTTCTAAGATTGTATTTCATGGGAACAATAAGACCTATGATGAGTGCAAGATGGCCATAGACTGTGGTGTTGGTACTATAGTCTGTGATAGCATCTCGGAGTTAATAATGCTCAACGATCTTGCGGGTGAGATGAATAAAAGAGTAGAGATCCTATTTCGCATAACGCCTGGAGTAAATAGCCATACTCATGAGTACATATCTACAGGACACCATGAGTCTAAGTTTGGAATTTCACCTAAGATTCTGTTAGAAGGCAGGCTTTTAGAAAGTGCCTTATCAATGCAAAATGTACTCTTAAAGGGTTTTCATTTCCATGTGGGGTCTCAATTAACGGATAATAGTTCACATATATTTGCCGTAAAAAAGCTTTTAGAATTCATAAAAGAGGTTATAAATATTACAGGCTTTATTCCTTCCGAACTTAATCTCGGAGGAGGATATGGAATACAGTATAGGGATGATCCTCCTAGAAAGCCTCTAAGTTATTATACGGATCCCATGATGGAGGAAATAATTACTTTCTGCAATAATGAAAACATAAAACTACCTACTGTAACCATAGAACCAGGCCGCTTTATAGTCGGAGAAGCGGGAATCACTCTGTACCAGGTGGGGACTATAAAAACCACCCTTGGAGGCAGAACATTTGTCAGCGTGGATGGAGGTTTTCCTGATAATCCAAGGACTGCCCTCTACCATGCAAAGTATGATGCAATAGCGATTGAGAAAATGGGAGAGCCTAATCAATCTCTGGTAACTATAGCAGGCAAATGCTGTGAAAGTGGAGATATTCTAGTATGGGATATCCCTATGCCAGAATTGAAGCGCGGAGACTATATAGCCCTGCTCTCAACAGGAGCATATAACTATTCTATGTCAAGTAATTATAACAGGATACCTAGACCTGCTTTGGTTATGGTCAAAGAGGGTAAAGATAGATTATCACTACGACGGGAAACATATGAGGATTTAATTTCTAAAGAAATTTTCTAGCTAAAGTACCTTTGCAGATAAGCTCGGCGGGTCCTTCCAAAAAGACCTCCTGATTATTAGATACCATTATACTCACTTTACCGCCGAGCATTTCTACTTCTACATCAGAGTCTACTATTTTACGATAAAGTGAAGCTACGGCAGATGCACATGCACCCGTGCCGCAGGCCCAGGTCCTTCCTGCGCCCCTTTCCCAGGTACTAGCAAAGAGAGAATTTTTACCTTTAAGTTGTACCAAGTTGACATTGGTTCCCTCAGGGAAAGCGGAGTTCTTTTCAATAACTGGACCTAGCTTTTCAGTTAAATCTATAATTCCATCAGCATCTAATGTATTATCAAGGAATATGACGCTGTGTGGTACTCCGAGATGCATGAATATCAATTCATAGTTTTCAACTTCCATCACCTTTATATCTTCAGCCTTACCCATGCCTAATCTAATTGTTGATTTAAACTCATTATGATCTAAGATTGTTACACTCTTTATTCCATCACCAGTTTCGACTGTAAATTCTTCTTTGGTTACTATTTCCCTATCAAACACATACTTGGCGAAGCTTCTTAGCCCGTTGCCGCACATGGCAGCTTTGCTACCATCGGAGTTGAAATACACCATGCCTATATCAGCAAGACCTGAATCCTGTGTTGCTATAAGGCCGTCGGCTCCAACACCGAAACGTCTGTGGCATACTGCTTTAGCGAGGGTAGATAGATCTTTAATATTGTTATTTCTGTTATCTATTAATATGAAGTCGTTGCCAGTGGCTTGCAGTTTCCAAAACTCCATCTGTGCTCTCCTTTGTTTTTCTCTGAGTTATATAATATATGATTTTACACAAACTTTACAATAACTTGTTAGTGGATTTTACATTGCTCTTCTATTATCAGGGTAAGATAAAAATAAAAGTGAAGGAGAATATATAGTTATGAAAAAAATATTATCAATATTAATTGTTTTAGCCTTAGCAATCGGCCTAATAGGCTGTGGCGGATCCGGTGATGAAATCACAGTAGTTTCCCGCGAAGACGGTTCGGGTACCAGAGGGGCCTTTATTGAATTAATGGGCATCTTAGAAAAGGACGCTGATGGAAACAAAAAGGACCTGACAACAGAGGATGCAGTTATTGCTAATAAGACTGACGTTATGCTAGCCACTATTGCAGGTGATGAATCTTCTATTGGCTATGTTTCTTTAGGCTCACTAAACGACAATGTAAAAGCCCTATCAGTTGATGGAGTAGAGGCAACCCCAGAGAACATCAACAATGGTTCCTACAAGGTGGCAAGACCGTTTAATATAGCGACTAAGGGAAATCGATCAAAGCTTGTTGAAGACTTCATAAAGTTTGTTTTAAGCGCAGAAGGACAGGCAATAGTAGATAAAATTTATGTATCGGTAAACAAAAATGCTGAAAGCTACACTTCTACTAATCTAATAGGAAAATTGGTTATAGCTGGCTCTTCTTCTGTATCACCCCTGACGGAGAAGCTTGTAGAAGCCTATAACAAGATTAATCCTAATGTAGTAATCGAAATTCAAACAAATGATTCTACTGCGGGTATGAATGGTGCAATCGAAGGCACCTGCGATATAGGGATGGCTAGCAGAGATCTTAAAGAGAGTGAACTTGAACATTTAGAAGGGGTAACAATAGCCATGGACGGTATTGCGATTATCGTAAACAATGAGAATCCAATCGACGATCTTTCATCTGAACAGGTGAAGAAGATATTTACAGGAGAAATTACCAGCTGGGATCAACTGTAGGTGATGAGATGAGGAAATATAAAGAGATAATAATGCAGAATATCTTTTTATTAGCAGCCCTTGCAACAATTGTAGCCCTGCTTTTAATATGTTTTTTTCTCTTTGCAAACGGTCTCCCTGCAATAATGGGAATTGGGTTTAAAGGATTTTTATTAAATACCGACTGGTCGCCTAATGATATACCTCCTTCTTATGGGATCTTCCCTATGATCATAGGTAGCATTAGCATAACTCTAGGTGCAATTATCGTTGGGGTGCCAATCGGGATATTAAGTGCGGTTTTCATGGCTTTTTACTGTCCGAAAGGGCTTTATAGGATATTAAAACCAGGAACGGAATTACTGGCAGGAATACCTTCCGTAGTATACGGATTTTTTGGACTAGCTGTACTGGTTCCCCTTGTGAGGAATACATTTGGAGGAAATGGAAATAGCATATTAACAGCATCGATTCTCTTGGGAATTATGATACTTCCCACAATTATAGCTGTCAGTGAATCTTCAATACGTGCCGTTCCAAACCAGTACTATGAAGGGGCTTTGGCTTTGGGTGCTACTCATGAAAGGGCTATATTTAAAACAATACTACCCGCTGCTAAGTCGGGAGTACTAGCCTCAGTTGTTTTAGGAATCGGACGAGCAATAGGGGAAACCATGGCAGTCATAATGGTTGCAGGAAACCAGGCTCGCATACCGGGTAGTATTTTAAAAGGGATACGAACTTTAACGGCTAATATAGTCTTGGAGATGGGTTATGCAGTTGATATGCACAGAGCTGCCCTGATTGCTACGGGTATGGTTTTATTCCTCTTTATTCTATTGATTAATATTGCTTTCCATCTTCTTAAGAGGAGGTCATTTTAATGGTAGCAAGGCGAAACGCTAAAGTAATTAAAATACTTGTTTATACAGCAACTGTTATCACCTTTGGGGTATTGCTCTTTTTAATTGGGTATATCCTAGTTAAAGGAATTCCTCACCTTTCATTCTCCTTATTTGAGCTGGAGTATACTTCAGAGAATGTGTCAATGTTTCCGGCAATTATTAATACGCTGGTTATGACTGTTTTATCGCTAGTTATAGCCATTCCTTTCGGGCTATTTACTGCAATATATCTGGTGGAATACGCTAAAAGGGACAATAGGCTGGTGGGGATAATAAGGCTCACTGCGGAAACCTTAGCAGGGATACCTTCCATTGTATATGGACTGTTTGGCCTCTTATTTTTCGTAACCTATATGGGATGGGGGTTTTCAATCCTTGCAGGAAGTGCGACCCTATCCATCATGATCCTGCCGCTTATAATGAGAACTACTGAAGAGGCCTTGCAATCGGTTCCTGCTAGCTTGCGGGAGGCAAGCTTTGGGCTTGGCGCAGGCAAGCTTAGGACTATCTTTCGTATTGTAGTCCCGTCAGCAATGCCGGGAATTTTAGCAGGAATAATTTTGGCAATAGGACGCATTGTGGGTGAAACTGCGGCTCTAATATATACGGCAGGTACGGTTGCTAAATTGCCCCAGGGCTTGTTCTCATCGGGGAGGACCCTTTCTGTACACATGTACACCTTATCAAGTGAAGGCTTTCATACAGATGAGGCCTATGCTACTGCGGTTGTTCTTCTTATTATTGTACTTATGATAAATACTATTTCAGCTATTATAGCTAAGAGGGTGACAAGAACATGATTAAGATTAAAATTAAAGATTTAAATCTATATTACGGTGATTTTCAGGCTTTAAAGAATATTAATATTTCTATTCCGGAAAATAAGATTACAGCCTTTATTGGGCCATCGGGTTGTGGGAAATCAACGCTTTTAAAGAGTTTGAACAGAATGAATGACCTTGTTGAAGACTGTACTATTAAAGGCCAAGTATTGATTGATGGTCAAAATATTTATGGCGATATAGATGTGAATATGTTGCGCAAAAAAGTAGGAATGGTTTTTCAAAAACCCAATCCCTTTCCTATGAGTATCTATGATAACATAGCCTATGGACCCCGCACCCATGGAATTAACTCAAAGGTAAAGCTCGATGAGATTGTTGAAGAATCTTTGACAAAAGCTGCTATTTGGGATGAGATAAAGGACAGGTTGAAAAAGAGTGCTTTAAGCCTATCCGGCGGTCAGCAGCAGAGGGTTTGCATTGCAAGAGCCTTGGCAGTAAACCCTGAAGTACTGCTTATGGATGAGTCTACCAGTGCGCTTGATCCTATTTCCACCGCGAAAATCGAGGAGCTTGTTTTTGATTTGAAAAAAGATTATACTATCATCATGGTAACCCACAACACGCAGCAAGCTGCCAGGGTTTCGGATAATACAGCCTTTTTTCTCAATGGTGAACTGGTGGAATACAATGATACTGAGACCTTATTCAGAGTGCCTAAGGACCGCCGAACAGAAGACTATATTACAGGGAGGTTTGGATAATGCGTAGCCGGTTTGATATTCAATTAGAACAGCTCAATACAGAGCTTATCCGCATGGGCGCTCTGGTGGAGGCTTCGATTTCTAGCGCTGTGAAAGCTTTGATCCAGCAGGATAAAGATAAGGCTAAAGAAGCCATACTAGCTGATCAAGAGGTTGACCAAAAGGAGAAAGAAATAGAGAATCTTTGCTTAAAACTATTACTTCAGCAGCAGCCTGTTGCAAGGGACCTGCGCCTTATTTCTTCAGCTCTTAAAATGATAACAGATATGGAGCGCATAGGGGATCAGGCTGCAGACATTTCGGAAATCGCAATCTATTTAAGCGATGAACCTTTCATAAAAAAATTAGAAACTATTCCTCAAATGGCTGAAGAGACCATAAAGATGGTATCATTAAGTATAGATGCATTTGTTAAAAGGGACTTAGATCTAGCTGATCGGGTAATAGAAATGGATGACATAGTAGATGATCTCTTTATGACAGTTAAAAAAGATTTAATAGAACTTATTCATGAGAATAAGGACACTGGGGAGCAGGCCCTTGACCTATTAATGGTTGCAAAATATTTTGAACGCATTGGGGATCATGCTACTAATATTGCTGAATGGGTAAGGTTTTCAATTACAGGTGAACATAAGAATGAAAAAGATAATTTACTGCGTTGAAGATGATGAGAACATTAGGGATCTTGTCTGTTATGCATTAAATTCAGGAGGTTTTGAGGCTACAGGTTTTACAGATGGACAAGCTCTGTTTAAGGCAATTGATGCTGAAAAACCCTCCTTAATTTTATTAGATATTATGCTGCCAGGAGAAGATGGAATTTCAATACTCAGGCGGCTTAAAAAATACAGTGATACTAAGGATATACCAGTAATTATGCTCACTGCTAAAGGTGCTGAATACGACAAGGTTTTAGGGCTAGATGAAGGTGCAGATGATTATGTTACAAAGCCTTTCGGGGTAATGGAGTTAATATCTAGGATAAAAGCCGTATTAAGAAGAACAGGTCGAATGGAAGAAAACATGTTATCTATAGAGGGCTTGGTTTTAGATAGGGACAAGTACAAGGTGCTTGTAGATGGGCATGAGGTAATATTGACTAACAAAGAATTTGAACTACTTCATTACCTTATGAAAAATGATGGTATTGTATTAACTAGAGATAAATTGCTTCAAGAAATATGGGGTTATGACTTTGAAGGTGAGACTAGGACTGTAGATGTACATATTGCTACCTTGAGGCAAAAGCTTGGTGAGCATGGAAGGATGATTGAAACCGTTCGAGGTATAGGTTATCGAATTGGAGGTAAAACTTGAGAAGTAGAATCTTTGTCAGTATGTTAATACTTGTACTGCTTACCATAATGCTCTCTACTTTATTTCTCTTTGCCGTTTACTACCAACAGCTCTCAAAGGATGTAGAGCGTGAAATGAACAATGGAGTGGCCTATGTTTCTGCTGGGATTAAAGCTGTTGGATACGATTACCTATCTGAAATTGATGGCCTGGATAGAAACTCCCGCATTACTTTAGTAGACCTTGACGGAACCGTTCTATTTGATAATTTTGCAGATGTCTCTAACATGGATAATCACAGGGACAGAGAAGAAATTGCTGAAGCGATGAGTGAAGGTAGAGGCCAATCTGTACGTTTTTCGAAGACACTGGATAGTCACTACTACTATCTTGCAGTTCGTCTCGATGATGGTAAAGTTCTCCGCATATCGGCTAGGGCAGACAGCATTTTCACTGTTTTTATGGATAATATAGTTCTGATTATAGCTATAGCCTTAGTCGCTTTCTTAATACTCCTTATTCTCGCAAGACAGCTTACTAAAAGAATTGTAGAACCAATCAACAAAATTGATCTTGAGAACCCCGATGAATCTGAAATATATGATGAGCTTTCACCTCTAATAACTCGTATTCGCAAGCAGCGATCTCATATTGAACAGCAAATGGTAGAGCTTAAGAAGAAGCAAGATGAGTTTATTGCTATTACCGAAGGTATGGATGAAGGCCTGATAGTTTTAGATAAGATGGGGTATATCTTATCTATTAACAACAGGGCTTTGGAACTTGTGGGTTCATCAAGGTCTGATCAAACAGGAATACATTTTTTAGAACTTATACGAGAATTTCAGGTGCAAAAAACAATTGAGTCTGCCTTAGATGGAAAATTCTTAGAAAAAAGCTTTAAAATTGAAAACAAAATAGTAGAGCTTAGAGCAAATCCGGTTTTTGAAGGGAAAGAGGTAAAAGGTGCTATTGTACTGCTCGTTGATGTGACTGAGAAATACAGGGCTGAGACAATTAGAAAAGAGTTTTCAGCCAATGTATCTCATGAATTAAAGACGCCCTTGACTTCGATTTACGGTTATGCGGAACTGCTTAAAAACGGTTTAGTAAAAGAGGAGGATGTTCAATCTTTTTACCAAAGGATTATAGATGAGGCTAGCCGTCTAATAACTCTTATAGACGATATTATTAAACTTTCTCAACTTGATGAAAGAACCACCGACCTAGTAAAGGAAAAGCTCAACCTATATGATCGGGCGAAGAATATTATTGGTACATTGGAATTAATGAGCCAAGAAAAGATGATAACTGTTACTCTAGAAGGAGGAGATGCCTGGATTTATGGTGTTCCTCGGTTAATTGATGACCTGATATACAACCTCTGCCACAATGCTATTAAATACAACAGGCCAAAAGGTTCTGTTAATGTGAAGCTATCAAAAAAAGCAGGCAGGGTACTACTTTCGGTAAAAGATACCGGCATAGGCATTCCAAAAGAACATCACGATAGAATTTTTGAAAGGTTTTACAGGGTGGATAAAAGTCACTCAAAGGAGACGGGGGGCACCGGCCTTGGACTTTCTATTGTCAAGCACATAACAAACTACCATGAGGGTATTATCAGCCTCGATAGCGATAGGGATAAGGGGACTGAGATTACAATAAGTTTTCCTGAGGCCTAGTGAGTTAATAATAAATAAATATTAATTTACCAACCTAGATTTTAGGTCTAGGCTTTTATTGTCCTAATTTAAGAAATATTTAAATTAAGGCTTGCATAAATTTTCATTTGTATGTATAATTATAAACTAAATTTACATGGAGGATAAGATGAAAAAAATAATTAAAGCAGGAGTAATCGGTGCGACAGGTTATGCAGGTGTAGAACTTGTAAGGTTGCTACTCAATCATCCTTCTGTTGAACTGGCAAGGGTAAGTTCCGTTAGTTTTAGTGGAAAGGAGATATCGGATATATATCCAGGCCTAAGACCTTCTTGCAATCTCATATTGGATGATGGCCATGAGCAGATGCTTGATGAATGCGATGTTATATTTGCTTCATTACCCCACGGTCATTCCCAGGAGATTGCTGAAGAGTGTGTAGAACGCGGAATTTTATTCATAGATTTGGGAGCTGATTTCCGTCTGGAGAATGAGTCGGATTATGAGATATGGTATGAGGGTAAGTTTAATAATCCGGAACTACACAGAGAAGCAGTTTATGGCTTATGTGAATTGAACAGGGCTGATATTAAAGGGGCTAAATTGATAGCCAATCCTGGATGTTATCCCACATCAATTGCACTGGCACTTTACCCGGTCTTAAAAAACGGACTCATCGATAAAAAAAATATTATTATAGACTCCAAATCGGGAATAACAGGAGCAGGAAGGGGATTGAGTTTAAGTACCCATTATCCTGAAAGCAACGAAGCCTTTACTGCCTACAAAGCAGGCCAACACAGGCACACGCCTGAGATTGAACAGATGCTATCAAAGATAAGCAAAGCCAGGGTAAAGGTTACATTTGTTCCCCATTTGTTACCTGTTAATAGGGGAATTCTTTCAACAATATATTGCGAAATGACGGCAGATTATGCGACTATACGAAAAGCCTTTGAAGAATGCTATAAAAATGAACCCTTTGTTAGCGTTCTTAAAGAAGGAGAGTATGCCAACATAAAGAACGTAAAGCTAACTAACTGCTGCCATATATCGCTGCATCGGGATAGCCATACAAATAAATTAATTATATGCAGCGCTATTGACAATATGGTGAAGGGGGCAGCAGGTCAGGCTGTCCAGAATATGAATATAATCTTCAGAATAGATGAAACAGAGGGGTTGCCCCTAGTAGCCCCAGCATTTTAGAAAGGGTTATTGAGATGAATAACATAAAGGCAGTAACCGGGGGTGTCTGCGCACCCCAAGGTTTTTTAGCGGCAGGTATCCATTGTGGAATTAAGAAAAATAAAAAGGATTTAGCACTCATATATTCCGAAGTTCCATGTAAAGCGGTGGCCATGTATACATCAAACAAAGTGAAGGCAGCACCGATTTATGTAACGATGGATCATCTGAAAGATGGGCTTGCTCAAGCAGTAATAGTCAATTCAGGCAATGCAAATGCCTGTGCCCATAACGGCATGGAAAATGCGCTAAAAATGGCTGAATCAGCTGCTTTAAACTTAGGATTAAAGCCTAGCGACCTTATTGTCGCTTCCACAGGCGTAATAGGTGTTCCTCTGCCGATTGAAAAGATAGAGGAGAAGATGCCTGAACTGGTAAAGCAATTATCCAAAGATGGAGGCAGCGATGTAGCAGAAGCCATAATGACAACGGATACTTTCAAAAAAGAATACTCGGTATCCTTCGAGTTGAAGGGTAAGACTGTTAAAATTGGGGGAACTTCAAAGGGCTCAGGTATGATACATCCCAATATGGCTACTACTCTTTCATTTATAACCACTGATGTGGATATTGATGAGAAGCTATTGAATAAAGCCTTCAGCTGTTGTGTTAAAAAGTCTTTCAATAGAATAAGCGTTGATGGAGATACCTCAACCAACGATATGGCCTGCATAATGGCTAGCGGCCTAGCTGGGAATCCAAGGATAGAGGATGAGGATGGAGACTACGATATTTTTGTTAAAGCCCTTTTAGAAGTCTGTGTCCATTTAGCCAGGGAATTGGCTAGGGACGGTGAAGGTGCCACCCGCCTTATAACCTGCACGGTCAAAAACTCTCAGACAGAGGAAAAGGCTGAGGTAATTGCAAAGACAGTAATATCTTCATCCTTACTGAAAACCGCGATTTTCGGAGCCGATGCAAATTGGGGGAGAGTCCTCTGCGCCATGGGTTATTCGGGAGCTGACTTTGATTAAGAAAAGGTAGATATATATTTCAGCTCCAAGTCGGTGGAAATCGCTGTATGCAGGAATGGCAGGGGTGTGGACTTTGACGAAACCCTTGCTAGGCGCATCCTAAGCGAAGGAGAAATCGATATTATAGTAGATTTAAAGGAGGGTGAAAACATAGCGGCAGCCTGGGGATGCGACCTATCTTATGAATATGTAAGAATAAATGGAGAATATAGAACTTAGGCTGAAATGGAGGCATTATGGTTAAAGAACTTTCACTAAAAGCAGACCTGCTGGTGCAGGCACTCCCATACATTCAAAAATTTAATAAAAAGACCATAGTCATTAAGTATGGGGGCAACGCAATGACTACAGAAATGTTAAAGGATGCAGTAATTCGCGACATCGTACTACTTTCCTTAGTAGGAATCAATATTGTATTGGTTCACGGGGGTGGACCTGAGATAACAGAAATGTTGAATAAGGTAAAAAAGGAATCTGTATTTGTCGATGGGCTCAGATATACTGATAAGGAGACCATGGATATAGTTCAGATGGTTCTCTGTGGTAAGGTCAATAAGAACTTGGTTTCTCTAATAAATAGTGTGGGCGGAAAAGCCATAGGAATGAGTGGAATGGACGGCGGAATGATAAAGGCCGTTAAAATGAGAAATGGGGATAAGGAATACGGCTATGTGGGCCAGTTCGCTTCCATCGATCCAAAGGTGGTTCAAGATGTCTTAGACAAGGGCTATATACCTGTTATCTCCAGCGTAGCCCAGGGAATTGATGGAAACGGGGTTTACAATATCAATGCGGATACTGTGGCTTCGGAGCTTGCTGTAGCTCTTGGAGCAATAAAGTTAATCCTGCTTACCGATGTTAAAGGAGTTATGCTAGATTCATCAGATGAGGATACACTTCTTTCGCATATTTCCGTTTCAGAGATTCCTGAACTGATAGAAAAAAAGATAATTAACGGGGGTATGCTTCCCAAGATTGAATGTTGCCTGAACGCTTTGAAGGGCGGAGTGGAGC
>JAAYHT010000008.1 GCA_012735285.1 Clostridiales bacterium
AAGAGACAGATTGATAATATTATGTCTTATAACAATAGCATCATCGTATGACCAGAGTTTAAAAGCATGTTCTTCGGCACCCGATATGCCGAAAAATGTTGGTTTAGAACCTGCACTTATCACGAGATAATCATATTCATATGTTTCTGCTTCTCCGAACACCAGCCTATTGTCAAAATCAAAAGAAGTTACTGTATCCAATTTAACATCGACTTTTCTACCGGCAAACACTTTCTTGAGGCTTACCCTAATGCTATCTTCGTCCACCCGGTTTGCAGCAACTTCGTGCAGTTCGGTCAGCATTGCGTGATAAGGATTCTTATCTATTATAGTGATCTTAACATCGTCGTTTTTTCTAAATTTCTTTTCTAACTTTTTGGCAGTCAGGATCCCTGCATATCCTGCACCTACAATAACTACTTTTTTCATGCTTTCCTCCAAAATTAATTAAAATTATAAGAACCTGAACCACATTGATATTTTTTTATCAGCCATGTTATTTTCTAACTTACCCCTTATTTGATGCTTTAATCATCATATTTATATATTTGCCCATTTATCAAAATTGTTATTATTCTAATCAAAACTTTCACTCACTACTATCGTCATTCTTTTTAACAAATCAAATTCTATCTGAATATTATGTTTTACAAAGACTTAATTAGAATGAGGTAATTCTTATGTTTTACGAGAATTTTGGATATATATTTTTTTTTATTATTATTCTCATCTTCCTTTTTCTCCTTCTTTTTTTTAAAAGAAAGAGAAAGGGCCAAATTGAACTAAGTATAAATGAAATTATTGCGCCTTCAGGATACGCCTATGATCCTTGCCAAGATATATTCTATTCAAGGATAGATGCATGGCAAAAGGATTTCGGTTATTGCCGACTTTATGACGAAGTCGCACCATCTTTAAGTTTGATTTTCGACTGCGAACCTATTGAGTTTGAATATGGTAACAAGCGATGGATGATTGAACTATGGAAGGGTCAATATGGTATGACAACCGGCTGCGAGATTGGTGTTTACAACACCGATCAGCCTGATATAGACATCCCTGGTGTTTTCAAAGGGCCCTACTACAATTGTGCGGATTATGATGATCATCTCTATCTATCCTTTGTATTAAGAAAGAATCAAGAATTTCTTTTTAAAAGAAATGACAGGCATTGGTGGTTGACAGGTTTCATTCTCGGAGAGTTCTCAGAACCCTATGAACTCACAATGGAAGCATCTATCACCCTGAAAGACAAATTAATGCGGGATGCATTTGTAGAAGCGCTGATGCAAAAAGGATACAACTATCGCAATATGAGGGTTGTTCATACAACCGTCTGTATCCTCTTCGATAAACCTTACTCGAGACAACCTTATATGCGTTTACACGGCACAGATAAAATCTATCAAAACAACAATAGAATCCTTTGTGAAACGTTTCAAGAGTTAACCAAGGGTTATGATAGCATGCCTGAGAAAATTAGAGTTCTCAAACACAAATCACCTAAGCTGTTCAATATGGTTGTAAATATGGGTAGGCCAACTCAGCTTTATAAAGATTTTGAACTCATAAAACAATTTCTAAGAAGCTAGGATGGTGAGATTTATATGAATGCTCATAAACGTATTACTAGAGTATATGAATCTGCCACCCATATACCTTTTAATGATAGCAGCAAGATAGTGATAATGAGTGACAGCCATAGGGGCGATGGTAGTTACGCAGATAACTTTGCTAAAAATCAAAATCTTTTTTTCGCAGCTTTGAACCAGTACTACTATAATAATTACACCTATATTGAACTAGGAGATGGTGACGAACTTTGGGAAAACAGAAGGCTATCAGATATAGTAGATGTATACAGCAATATTTACTGGCTGTTGTCCAAATTCTATCAGGACGACAGGCTGTATATGATGTTTGGAAACCATGATATCGTAAAGGGAAAGAAAGAATGTATTAAAAGGAACTATAATAATTGCTACAATGTTCGTGGGAAGAAGTTCATTCCTCTTTTCCCAAATATAGAAATACACGAAGGATTAATACTTTGCCATACCGAAACCGGGAATAAGATATTCTTAATTCATGGCCATCAAGCAGATTTTTTTAATCATAGACTATGGAAGCTTAGCTGTTTCCTCGTCCGCTATATATGGAGGCCATTAGAATTGATAGGAATTAATGATCCAACAAGTGCAGCTAAAAATTACAAGCGTAAAAGAAGAGTTGAGAATATCTTGATCGAATGGGTAGAAAAGAACAATCAGATGCTAATTGCAGGCCACACCCACAGACCGGTTTTGCCTGATTATGATGAGACACCGTATTTCAATGATGGTAGCTGTGTACACCCACGCTGTATTACGGCTATTGAAATAGTAGATGGAAATATTCTACTTGTGAAGTGGTGTTATATGACTAGGTTTGACGGTACACTTTATGTAGGAAAAGAAGTGCTTGTAGGCCCAAAAAAGCTACAAGAATATTTCAATTGCTAATAATGGACCCTCAATAGATAAAACTTTATACCCTTGTTACTCCATCCTAGATCCCAAGGTACTCTGTAGCGATCAGTATTATGACAATTAACCAGGGAGTAGCCCCTTGAATCTGCTCCGGTTACTATTGCAGAGTGGGCGACCTTGCCCTTCTTAACGTAGAAGACAAGGTCGCCAGGTAGTAGTTTATATGAAGCCTTTAAAACCTGATCGTATGTACCATAAGCCAGCAGGGATGCTCTCCCGCTATTCAGCATATAGTCTTTTAAACCCTGAGCTTTCAGCCAAGCCCTGCTTCCGTCCTTTCCATAGGTCCAGGTAGCATTTTTTTGGAACTTGCCTCCTTCATAAAGAGCTTGTGAAACAAAGTTTGCACAATCACCACCTAGCGAATTATAGTTCTTGTATTTTTTATTATAACTAAAATCATTTTCACGAGTACCAGCTGCTCCGCAGTATTTGTCCGCATATGCTACCACATCAATTCTTCTTTGATTGAGATCGCTGAAATCTCTTTTTTCATTGGATAGGATAAAGTCTTTATGTTCCTCAACATTCAAGTTTTCAAGATCAAGCGAATCTGCAAAGGGATCGTTATACCATTCTCTTGTAATAATCCAGTATTCATCATTATTCTTAAATCTTATATCATGGTAGGTTCCTATCCTCATAAGGTTTTCTTCTTCTGGCCTATCCAGATACACATACTTATATTCCGTCGATACAATCAGATTAACTATCGCCATCTGATCGTTTTTTCTAAACCAATTAATTTTAATATCTGAATTAATATCCGTAAATTTGACACCTTGCTTCTCAGACCAATTTTGTATGTACTGTACCCTCTTTTCTTCGTGCAAATATGCCCACAAGCCGTTTCTTAAATTGGTATCATACAGTTCTTTAATTAAATTTGAATCTCCTTTGCACATTGCATGATTGCGTACAGCGAAAATATTCGAAACCA
>JAAYHT010000060.1 GCA_012735285.1 Clostridiales bacterium
AGTCCAGATCAGAAAGATTTATTACTAAATTTGCAAGAGTATATACTCCAATAGTCGTAATTATAGCAGTTTTTCTTGCCATAGTGCCTGCTATTTTGATTAGCGGTGCTACTTTCAGTGAGTGGATATACAGGGCTCTTATCTTTTTAGTGGTTTCCTGTCCCTGTGCCCTTGTAATATCAATTCCTTTGAGCTTTTTTGGAGGAATAGGCGGGGCTTCAAAGAAAGGCATATTAGTAAAAGGGGGCAACTATCTTGAAGCACTGGCTAAAGCTGAAATAGTTGTATTTGACAAAACCGGTACCTTGACCAAAGGAGAATTCAATGTACACCAAATTAGTCCTTTTAATATGTCGATGTCGGAAGAAGAACTATTAGAATATGCTGCGTATGCTGAAAATTTCTCGAATCATCCCATATCAATTTCAATAAAGGAAGCGTACGGGAAGCAAATTGATAGTAAACTGATTTCTGAAGTAGAAGAAATTCCCGGCGAAGGTGTTATAGCAAATGTCGATGGGAAAATAGTATTAGCTGGCAACAGTAAATTGATGAAAAGATATAGTATCGAATTTAATGCAAACCCTCCCGTAGGGACTATTGTTCACATAGCAATCAACGGTACTTACGAGGGTTATATTGTTATTTCTGACGAAATCAAGCCCGATAGTTCGAAGGCCATTAAGCAACTGAGAGAGCTAGGCATAAAACGATTTATGATGCTAACAGGTGATGCGGAGCAGATAGCTTTAAAGGTGGCAGAGGAGCTTGGAATTGATGATACATATGCAGAGCTACTACCTGATCAAAAAGTAGAAATATTAGAAACCTTATTTGACAAGTTATCTAAGAAGGGAAAACTTGTATTCGTAGGAGACGGAATTAACGATGCCCCTGTAATAGTTAGATCGGATGTAGGTATTGCTATGGGAGCACTTGGTTCAGATGCTGCAATAGAAGCAGCTGATATAGTTATTATGAACGATGAGCCATCCAAGGTAGCCACTGCTATTAGATGCGCTATAAAAACATATCGAATAGCCAGACAAAATACAGTCTTTGCAATAGCTGTTAAGCTTTTAGTTCTATTACTTGGCGCATTGGGTATTGTAAGCATGTGGTCCGCAGTATTTGCTGACGTAGGAGTAACTGTAATAGCAGTGATCAATGCATTCAGGGCATATAATTTATAAACTATGTGACATTCTCCTTTTAAATTGCATAAAATAAAGCATCGTGCACCTTAAAAGGAGGAAGAATATATGATAAAACAAACCTTACCGATGTTGCTGGAAACCCTGTCTGGCTATCCTGTTGCATGCGCCCAAGTGAGAGGAACTTCTGCAATAGAGGGTTTAAGAGGTGAGGTGTGGCTGTATCCATTCTTAGAAGGAACCCTATTATTTGCAGACATAGAAGGAATACCTTTTTCAGGATTCTATGGTTTCCATATACATCAATACGGACCTTGTGTAGAAGGCGAAGATGCGGGCTATACAGGTTTTCCATATGTAGGGGGTCATTATTCACCTCAGAATCAACCTCATCCCTATCATGCTGGCGATTTACCCGTACTAATGGCCTATTATGGTCATGCTATTATGATAGTGTATACGGATAGATTTACACCTGCAGAGGTACTTGGCCGTGCAATGATTATACATCAGTGGCCGGATGATTACAGATCCCAGCCAGGCGGAGATTCTGGTGGGCAGATCGCATGCGGTACTTTTTACCCCTGTTACGAATAATTACAGGTAATACGCATATTATTCTGTAAGTCTATTTTGATTGCGGGTGAAGTATGAATAAAACTCTTAAGATTATTTTATTAATAATAATTGTATTTTTTTGTTTTAGTTTTAACCAATCTCAATCAGTATTCACTTCAATTAGCAAGGAT
>JAAYHT010000061.1 GCA_012735285.1 Clostridiales bacterium
GCATCTGAGATAGCAATAGTATCGGTAAATAAGAATAAGATAAAAATTTTAGCTCAGGAAGGAAATAGAAAGGCAAAACTATTACTCGGTCTTCTGGATCAACCCAACAAATTTCTTTCAACTATTCAAGTTGCAATTACACTCGCAGGTTTCTTAGCTAGTGCTTCTGCGGCTACGGGAATGGCTGGCGATATAGGAGAATTCCTAAGTAAGTTTGGAATCCCATATGGAACTCAAATAGCGGTTGTAATAGTTACTGTTTGCCTTTCTTTCGTGACTCTTGTTTTAGGGGAACTATATCCAAAAAGGATTGCTTTGATACACTCAGAGAAGATAGCCCTTTTCAGTGTTAAAAAAATAATTTTCATATCGAAGATAGCAGCTCCTTTTGTATGGCTCCTCTCAGCATCTGTAACTTTCCTTTTAAAACTCACAAAACAGCATACTGTGGGATTGGAAGATGAGTTTTCAGAAGATGAAGTTATGTCTATGGTTGAAGTTGGACAAGAAACAGGATTTCTGAAAGAAGAAGGAGCAAAGATGATAAACAGTATCTTTGCCTTTGATGATAAATTAGCTTATGAAGTTATGACTCCAAGGACAGATGTATTTAGTATAGACGTAAATGATCCGGAAGAGAAGTATATCGATGAGCTTATGAAACTCAGATATTCGAGAATTCCTGTTTACGAAAATGATAATGATAACATCATAGGCATATTGAATATTAAAGACTATTTGATTGAAGCAAGAAAAAAGGGATTTAATAATGTAAATATAAGAGAGATTCTTAGAAAACCTTACTTTGTCCCGGAAAGTAAGAATATCGATGATCTGTTCAGAGATCTAAAGGCCTCCAAGCAGCATATCGCCATCTTAATAGACGAGTATGGAGGTTTTTCAGGTATTGTCACAATGGAAGACCTGATTGAAGAAATAATGGGCGATATTGATGATGAATATGATAAAGAGGAAGATGAAATAATCAAGCTTGATGATAATGTATACAGAGTAGACGGCTTAATTTCGTTAGATGATCTAAACGAAGAGCTTGATATAAATCTCGAATCTGAAAACAGTGAAACACTCGGAGGTTTTCTATTGGAGCTTTTGGGAGAAATACCAGAAGAAAATGGTATGGGATTGCCTACTATTGAGTTTGCAAACTTTATTTTTCAAATAGAAGAAGTCTTAGATAGAAGGATTGAAAAGGTTAAGCTTACAATTAATCCTGAACCTGAATTAGATGAAGAAAGCGATGATTAAAGTAAAAAAGGGGATTGGGAAATGGAAAGTAAAAAGAAGTATGCTATAATTGTTTTCAGCATTATCTTTGTTTGCGGATTGTTACTTATTATGTATTCTGAAAACCTAGGAGAGTACTTTTCGCGGCATTATCATCATCACGGGGGATGGTCGGTATATAGACCCGATGTTATTATTAAATCAGTACCTTATATGGTTGTCGGATCCATAATTTCTTTAGTTTCTGGATTTGGGTTAGTTTTATCAATATTAAGAAAATAGGATCTATAATAAATGTTGGGGTAACCGAGTAATCGGAAGCTCCAA
>JAAYHT010000062.1 GCA_012735285.1 Clostridiales bacterium
AGGGTGGATGTCTTGCCCGATGGTTACATAAAAGTAATAGACTATAAATCAGGTATAGAGCGTTTTGACCTAAGTGAAGTCAAAGGAGGCTGGAGACTCCAGCTAATGCTTTATCTAAAGGCAGCTATCCAGGGTATGCAGAAAAGAAATATTCCCGCAAAACCCGCTGGTGTATTCTATTTTGAAATAGCCGATCCTCTCATTGATGCTACTGATTTGAATAATAATGTTCTGAAAGAAAAAATAGAGAATGAGTTAAAGAAGAGGTATAAGCTTGACGGTGTGGTAATTAATGATCCAGCTGTACTTGAAAGTATTGCAGGTGACTTTGATGGCTACTCTGATATCTTACAGGTTAGAAAAGCCAAGGATGGCAGCTACCAGGGAACCGGTGACAACAGATTGCTAGAAGAGGATGAATTTGAAGCCTTAAATTCGGTTGTGGATAAAATAATAAATGAGCTTTGCAGCTCATTAGCATCAGGCGTTATAGATATACATCCTAAGAAAACAAAGAAAAATGATGCATGTGAATACTGCGGTTACAAAAGCATATGTAACTTTGATTTATCCTTTGATGGGTGTTCATGTGAGCTGGTAAAATGATAAAAGTATATACAGCTAGCTTTTATTTGAATATATGATTGATTTCATGGCATAATAATGGCACGATAAGGCCACAAGAGGAGGTTGAATTATTATGCCAAGAATAATACCAATTCGTGATTTAAAAAATACAAGTGAGATTTCTCAGATGTGCCATGAATCGAACGAGCCTATTTATATAACTAAAAACGGATATGGGGATATGGTAATAATGAGCATAGAGTTGTACGAAGAAAAGATGTTTATATCCGATGCGTATCATAAGCTGAAGGCTGCCGAAGAGCAATTGGCGGAAGGGAAAATACTTGACGGAAAAGAATCATTGAAGAATATTAGGGAAAAATACAATGTATAAGTTGGTTGTCTCAGCTCTTGCTTATCAGGATTTGGATAGTATTATATCGTATATTGCAATCCAATTAGCTAATCCGACAGCTGCTTCGAACTTTCTTAACGAGCTTGATAAATGTTACGGCCATCTGATAAACAATCCGATGATATACCCCAAATGTAACAATGAATGGTTGGAAAAACAAGGGTACCGAAAAGTCATCATTAAAAACTACATTCTTATATAAAAAGTGGGATTATGCTAAATTATTGTAGCCATAAATAATATATATTATAGTGTCAGGGGTCCTTTTTATGAAAGAAAATGAAAGGGGTAATTAGATTGAAGAGTGAGGTTTTAGGGATAAATATTAAAAAATTGGTAATCGTTTTAATTATCGTATTATTTGCTTTAACTTCTACCGCTTGTGAAAAACCAGCAGCAGTTACGGAACTCTCGGACGATGAGGTTTTTGAGCTTTATATAAAAGCGAAAGAGGCGTATGAATGGTTTGATCTAACGACCATACCATATAACAACGATAAATATATAGAAATCGATGGTCAACAATATTACGAGGTGATCCAGCCAGGCATTGATTCAAAGAAAGCTCTTGAGGATTATCTTAACGAATTATTTACAGATGATATAACAGAAAACCTAATGGACATATCATCTAATAGATATGTTGAACACGAAAATAAACTATACGTTCTCCCGGCTGACAGGGGTACTGACATTTTTAAGGGAGCAGAATCATATGAGGTAACAAAGGTATCTGATGAGCAAATAAAGTTTACGGTCAAAGTAGAAGTATATGATGATCCGGACCAAAAAAATGTGTCAGGATATGAGGAATACAACTTTTACCTGAAGTTTTCAGATGGAAAATGGAGATTTACAAATTTTGAACTGGTAAGATAATAAAATGGCTGCTCTACAAACAGCCATTTTTATGTCTAAAGTGTTTTCGCATATTCCCCTATTTTTTTATCCATAACTTTTATATGATTGGTTAGCCAGTTTATAACCATCTCATTTGCATTAAGTATAACTAGAATATTACCACCGGACTCGTTGTAATCACTTTTTAATTTTGCAAGGTCATTGATAAAGCTTGCATGTGCTCTTTTCTGAGACTCAATTTCAGGATAACGGATTTTTTCCATATAGGCTTCTTCATCTTTAAAGTGTTTCTTTGTATACTCATCTAGGAAATTAAGCATGGTGTCGATATAATCTTTTGCTCTGCGTTCTTTACCAGCTTCAAACAAGCCATTGGCCTTTTCAAACCATACTTTATGTTGGTCATCAATATGAGTGAGGCCGACAGATAGATCAGGAGTCCATACTATTGACATTTTAATCCCCCTTATAAATTATAATGTTGTATAAATTCTATAGACTTTTTTTGATAAATACAATAGATTTCCAGAAATAGGTCATATTTTAGCTTATTTTGTGTAAAAATGTCACCGTCAACTACATCTTATCCTTTGACTGGTGTTCTTGCGTTGTGCTAAAATGATGGTGCTAAAACTATGCTACTGTGGCTCAGTCGGTAGAGCAGCTGATTCGTAATCAGCAGGTCAGGGGTTCAAGTCCCCTCAGTAGCTCCATAAAAACCCAGCAATTCCAATGGCCGCAGGGTTTTGCTTTATGTTAGATTTGTCATTTTATCATCTATTGCTCCATTGAAAACAGTCAACCAACTTCTCGTATTTTAAAAAACGGTATACTTCGCGCCATATTTACTCAGCTCAAATAGTTAGAATACGGTATAAAAAACACAAAGGATATCTAGTAGTGTTAAAATTGTTTCTTCTTGTATAATATTGTTGAGCACTGGAATATTAAGGATGGTGATTATAGTGATAGATAAAAATCCTCGGATAGAGGTTATACCTGCTATTGATATTCTAAAGAAATTCGCATATAATATCTTTAGATTAATTTGAAGGAGGTGCCCTATGCCAATCATTAAGTCGAGCACCGATTTGCGAAATAACTACAACGAGATTTCCAAGTTTTGCAACGAAAGCCGCGAGCCTGTATTTATTACGAAAAACGGGCGAGGTGATTTGGCTGTCATGAGCATCGAAACTTATGAAATGCTCAATGGAAAGCTTGAACTTTACCGCTTGCTGGATGAAGGCAGAACGGCGGTGATAGAGGGCAGAAAGCGCCCAATGACTGATGTTATACGAGATATCCGCAGGGAAATAACCAATGATGAATGATAAAAATTCTCCATCCGTTCGATATCGGATAGACATATCGGAACCAGCTGAAAAAGACCTGAGGGACATTATCCGCTATATTTCTGCCCAACTCTCGGCCCCGATGACTGCCTTGGAGATGCTGGAGGCAATTGAACAGGCAATAACCGATCTTGAGGAGATGCCCCATCGGGCTCCAGCTGTTGCAGACGAGCGACTTGCGACAATTGGCTACCGCAAACTTATTGTCAAGAACTACATTATCTTTTTCTCTATCGATGAGAAGGCAAAAGTAGTTAATGTTGAACGAATTTTGTATGGCCGGCGTAACTGGCGGGCAATTTTGTAGCTAGTAAAGATTTCAGAATGGATTCATATATAATAACTGGCGCGGAAACCCACTACTTTTAGGTGGTGGGAGGAGCGCCGCTTTATTTATCCGATCCTTGAAAACCAAAAGGAATGGATAAAACCTGATTTTAAAAAACCGCAATATGACTTGGTATGGAACAGGGATTACTCTTTATCCGAAAGCTATTTTTCCGTAAATACGCTTGACTGCTGCATTAGATATTCGTAAAGTAATATAAGTATGAAAGTTAAGGGGTGGTCAGGGATGGTTTATCCGGTATACCTTTCGCTTGATGAAAACAAGTGGAAAGAGAAAATAGAAAGAAGCAGGGAATTAGCATCTTCTTGTGTTCTATGCGGAAGAAGATGCGGGGTTGATCGTGCTTCTGAAGTGGGGATTTGCAAAGCCAAGGGGAAGGCTATAGTATCAAGTGTCAGTCCTCATTTCGGTGAAGAACCACCCCTTGTTGGAAGAAAGGGCTCAGGAACCATATTTTTCTCTGGATGCAATCTAGAATGTATCTATTGTCAGAACTATGAAATATCCCATTTACGAAACGGTCGAAGGTTGAGCAATGAAGAGCTCAGCAAGCAGATGTTAAAACTTCAAAGTTGGGGATGTCATAATATTAATCTCGTATCGCCCACCCATGAAGTGCCTAATATATTACAAGCTATTAAAATGGCAGCAGAAGATGGACTTAATATTCCTATAGTCTATAACACCGGTGGTTACGACTCCAAAGAAACCCTTGAGCTGCTTGATGGAGTAGTAGATATTTATATGCCTGATATGAAATATGGCGATGAAAAGTATGCTATGGAGTATTCTAAAGTGGCTAAATATCCTGAAATAAATTTTGCAGCGGTTAAGGAAATGCACAGACAAGTTGGAGATTTGGTAATAGGTAAAGATGGAGTTGCAATCCGAGGCCTTATAGTTAGACATTTGGTTTTACCAAATGGGCTTGCAAACACTAAAAAGGTAATGGAGTTTATTGCCAATGAGATCTCAAAAAATACTTATGTCAATGTCATGGCTCAATATAGGCCATGTTTTGAAGCTATTAATCATCCATTGCTGGGAAGAAGGATTACTCGTGCAGAGTATCAAGAAGCTTTGGAAGCTGCTGCTAGTGCTGGTTTAACTAGGTTGGAAGCATCAGGCTGGTAGTTAAGAAAGGTTGGATTTTATGGTTGATAGCAAAGTAATAGAAGAATTAAGAGATTATTTAAATCAATCTAAGTATGCAGTTGTCTTAACTGGAGCAGGCATTTCTACAGAAAGCGGTATCCCTGATTTCAGGTCAAAGGATGGCTGGTGGAACAAGATAAATCCTGCAGAGGTTGCGTCGGTTAATGCCCTTGAAAACAACTATGAGCTTTTCAGGGAATTCTATAAGTACAGGATTAAGATGTTAGATGGATGCAAGTTCAATAGAGGCCATAGGATATTAGCTGATTGGGAGGATAAGGGGCTAGTTAAATCAGTTGTAACTCAGAACATAGATGGCTTTCATAAAGATGCCGGCAGTAAAAGGGTTTATGAGCTTCATGGTTCTATTAGTGCTATAAGGTGTTATGTTTGTGAAAAGGAGCACTCGGTTGAAGACTTTGTTAATGACAAGCGGTGCGAAGTATGTGGAGGAAATTTAAGACCTGGGGTTGTGCTGTTCGGAGAAGGCTTACCATCAGATGTATGGCAAGAGGCCTACGATGAAATATTAAAATCAGATCTTCTTTTAGTTATAGGTACTAGCTTAAACGTAAGTCCTGTTAATAGCTTGCCTACTGTGGCAAAGGGAAAAAGGGTTTTAATAAATGCTGAAAAAACCTTTATGGATGACATATTCGATTTAGTAATAAATGCAGGTGCGGGTATGGTTCTTGAAAGTGTTGATAGGGGATTATAAGAGACTCGCTTGCAAGCGAGTCTCTAGTTATTCCAATCCATATTCCTGTTTCATTTTTTCAACATGTTTATAATGCTCAGCTCTTGATAGCTTTGAAGCTGCTTCTTCATCAAGAACGACGGTAATCTCTCCGCTATGAAGCTGTATAGCAGTTGAGGTAATTTGGGATGTGATAGGCCCTTCTAGGCATTTTGCAACTATATCAGCTTTTTTATAGCCATTTACGATCATCATAATATTTCTAGCTTCTAATATAGTTCCTATTCCCATAGTTATAGCGAAATGGGGCATCTCGCTTCGCTTGATATTGGCCCTCTTGTAAAAAGCTTCATAGTTGTCATCCAGAGTTTCCTCTGCTAAGGCCTGTACCCTAGTTCTTGAACCTAAGGAGGAACCTGGTTCATTGAATCCCCAATGACCGTCACGTCCAAGGCCTAGTAGCTGTAAATCTATACCCCCCACTTTCTTAATTTGTTCCTCATACCATTCACAATGTTCTTTAGGGTTTTTAGTTAGTCCATCTGGGATGTAAATATTTTCTTTTTTAATATTAACATGCTTAAATAGTTCCTCATACATGAATCTGGCATAGCTTTGATCTAAATCATAGGGCTTGCTAAGATCCATTCCTACTCCAAGGTACTCATCCAGATTAAAGGTAGTGACTTGAGAGAAGTCAAGACCTTCTTCCTTGTGCATCCTAACCAGTTCCCTATAGGTCCCGATTGGGGTTGACCCTGTTGCCAGCCCTAGTACACAGTTTGGTTTAGTCCTTATATATCTAGCTATTACATTGGCTGCGTATTTACTCATTTCTTCGTAATTTTTTTTGATAATAATATCCATTTTATCCCTCACAATTCACATCAGAATACTGATATATTTATTATACTAGATGGATATTGTTTTAGAAATATAATATTACATATATTTTATCACACAAACGACTTGAAATTTCTGTCTAATCTCTTTAAGCTATATTTACACCTCATTTGATAAAGGAGCAAAGTCGTTGGTAAACAAATCATTCATTGAGTTAATGAATAAATCTAAACTATTTCAAGACTTTTCGTTAGAAGAATGCGAGAAGATATTTAATATTACGCAGCCGGCGATTAAGTTTTTTAAAAAGAATGAAAATATTATAAGTGAAGGAGATAAGGTAGACTTTATTGGCATCATTCATTCTGGAAGAGTTGTAAATGAAAGACTTGACTACGAAGGTAATCTAAGTTTACAGCAAATATTAATACCGCCCAATATCTTTGGCTTTGATATTGCTGCAACTCCAACACAACTAAGCCCTATCAATTTAAAATGCTTGGAAGATACTCAAGTACTGTTGTTTTCATATTCAAAGCTCATCAATGATGATGCTACTGCTGAAGATAGAATTAAATTGCTTAACAATTTGTTAACACTATTTGCAAATGAAAACATTAGAAGATTATATAAAATAGAGATCTTAACCCAGAAATCACTTCGCAAACGAATAATGTTGTATTTAAACCGTATTTCACAAAAAGAAGGTTCAAACAGTTTTAGAATTCCTTTGGATCGTTCCCAGTTAGCTCAGTATTTAAATGTCAATCGCAGTGCCTTGTCGGCTGAATTAAGCAAAATGAAAAAAGAAGGCCTTATTGATTTCAATAAAAATCAGTTTAGTATAAATAAAAAGTTATAATTGCAATAAGAAAGAATTATAACGATTTCATAGAATTTGTGTTTTTATGTTGGTGTGCCAACATACTTTTTTTGTTTTTATTTAAAATATAGCAAGCATATCTGTTAGGTGGAGGGTAACTATGAATCATTTAAAGCAAATAGCTCAAGAACTGATTGATAAGGAAGAAGGTTTTGTCGTAGCAAAAGTGCTTGAAACATCTGGATCAACACCTAGAAAAAGCGGGGCTATGCTTTTAGTATCGCAGGATGGTAGGCAATATGGTACTGTCGGAGGTGGGCAGTTAGAAGCAGAAGTAATAAAAGCTTCTTTAGAAGTTCTAAAAACAAAAGAATCTAAAGTCTACCATTATGTTATTGATTCAAGTTTACAGGATTCGTTAGACATGATATGCGGCGGAGATGTGGATATAAGTATCGAATATATTGATAAAAGGAATGCCTAAAGCTTTTTAGGAAGTTTCGATCAAGTAAAAACAGCATACATATTCGGAGCAAGACATATAGGTAAAGCTCTTGAACCTATTTTAAGATATATCGGATTTGAAACAGTAGTAATAGATGACCGACCTGAATTCTCAAACAGGGAGCGTTTTCCCCATGCTTCAGATGTAATAACTGTAAGAGATTATAGCAATGTTTATGAAAATATAACGACAGATGAAAACAGCTATATAATAATCGTGACAAGAGGTCATAGGGGTGATTACGAGGTATTGAAACAGTCCCTTGCACAAAAGCATGAATATATAGGAATGATAGGAAGCAAGAAAAAAATAGCCGAAACTTTTAAAAAGTTACAGGAAAATGGCTTTTCCAACGAAGAGTTGGATGCTGTCTATACTCCTATTGGAATAGAGATTCATGCGGATACTCCTGAGGAGATTGCTATTAGTATTGCTGCGGAAATGATAATGGTAAGGGCAGGTCATGGTAAGAAAAAGTAATGTATGCGCACTAATTTTAGCTGCTGGACGTTCTTCTCGAATGGGCAGGTTTAAACCATTGTTATCCATCGATGGGGTTACCGCAATTGAAAGGATAATAGATACTTTTAATGAAGCAGGTCTGCAGCAGATAGTAGTAATAACTGGATATAACGAAGAGAAGCTATTGCCCGTTTTGAGAAAGAAAAATGTAGACATAGTACATAACAAAGATTTCGATAAGGGTATGTTTGAGTCTATTAAAACAGGACTAAGAGCATGTAAATTACCCGCGGATGGTTTTTTATTGATGCTTGTTGATATTCCCTTAGTTACCACTGATATCATTGACTTAATTTTAAAAAAACATAAAGAATGTCCTGATAGATTCATAGTGCCATGTTTTCATGGGAAAAAAGGCCACCCACTATTTATCCCATCAAAGTACAAGGATGAGATAGTATGCTATGAAGGCCAAGGTGGACTTAAAGCTATAACGACAAAGTATGAAACAGAGATGATAAGGCTGGAAGTAGGTTGCGAGTCTGTTGTTTTAGATATGGACACTCCTGAGGGTTATAAAGAAATATTGGATTATAGCAGAGTACTTAAGGGTGGCAAAATATATAGCTTGAATGAATTATTAGAAGGTCGTAGACTTTTTCTCATTAGACATGGGGAAACAATACAACATAAAGAAAAGATCTTCATGGGCCAATACGATGTTGCTTTGTCGGAAAAGGGACGTTCTCAAGCAATAGATGCTGGTAAAAGACTTAAAGAATATGATATTAACACAGATCGCATATATTCAAGTGATTTAGCCAGGGCAAAAGAGACTGCCGGTCTGATAGCAGAGCTGCTTAATCTAAATCTAATATGTAATTCAAACTTTAGAGAACTGTCACTTGGTGAGTGGGACGGCAGACCTATAAGCGAAATTAAAAGGCTTTATCCTGAAGAATACGAAAAGAGGGGCGAAAAGCTTGTTGAGTATAAGTTTGGAAACAAGTTTGAAAACTTTTATGATCTAAGATACAGAGCAGTTAAAGCTATGAAAAGGATTTTACAAGAAGATAAGAACTCTGACTTGGTTCTTGTTGCCCATTCGGGTGTAATTAAAGTTTTACTCAGTGAGGTTAATAAAACAGATATATCTGATGAAATAAAAAGACCTATAGAAAATGGAGAGATACTATTAATAGACAAGAGGAGAGGAAGTCATGAAAGAAGTTTCGGTTTATGATGCAGTAGGAAAGGTGCTAATACACGATTTAACCCAGATTATACCCGGAGAATACAAGGGGAGCAGGTTTAAGAAGGGTCATGTAATACGTGAAGAAGATATTGAGCTTCTTTTAAAGATGGGGAAATAGCATCTTTATGTACTCGAAAAAGGAGACACTGATAATCATGAAAATGAAGCAGCTATACGTATTGCTAAGGCAGCTGCAGGAAAGGGAATTAAACTAACTGAGCCAAGTGAAGGTAAGGTCGAACTAATTGCCGAATACGACGGATTGCTTAAGGTCAATACCGATGTTTTGGCTGAGCTTATAGACCAAGACGAGGTAATGTTTGCCACACTGCATAAAAACCAGGTGGTAAAATCCGGTGAAAAGGTTGCAGGAACACGTGTAATACCTTTGTTTGTAAGAGAAGAAATAGTGACTAAAGCTGAAGAGGTCCTAAAAAAAGACACTTTAATTGAAGTGCTTCCTTTAAAACCGTTCAAGGTTGGACTAGTTACCACAGGAAGTGAAGTATATTCAGGAATAATTAAAGATGAGTTCGGACCAGTTCTAAAAAGAAAGTTTAGTAATCTAGGAAGCACAGTAGTTAAGCAACTATTTTCAGATGATGATGAAGATATGATTGCAGATTGCATACGAGAACTACTTGATGAAGGAGTTGACATGATAGGAGTAACAGGCGGGATGTCTGTTGATCCTGATGACAAAACTCCAACAGGCATAAGGAAGGCAGGGGGAGAAATTGTTTTATATGGTGCACCTGTACTTCCAGGAGCAATGTTTTTATTAGCATACATAGGAAAGATTCCGGTTGTGGGTTTGCCTGGATGTGTAATGTACAGCAAAACCAGCATATTTGATCTTATAGTCCCAAGAATACTAGCAGGGGAAACTCCTACTAGGGAAGATATTAAAAAACTTGCTCACGGAGGTCTATGTCGTAGTTGTGAGGGTTGCAGTTATCCAAACTGCGGGTATGGAAAGACATGTTGATAGGGGGTATATGATGGATAAAGATCAGCTCTATGCAAAACTTAAAGACTATTTAAAAAGAGTAGCTACAGAGAATGATCTAATGAAAGACAAGGTGCTGGTAAAAGGGCGTGTGCTTTCAAACAAAGAAGCTATCGGTAATCCCACTCGTCAGGACTATCCTCTACTGAAGGGTAAAGAAAAGCTATTACAGGCTGAGTTCAAAGGTTGTTGCGGGCAGGCTTTTACAGACAGCCCAGGAAATTTTCAAGGGACCTTGTCAGAATTTCTGGAAAGACCTTTAGAAAGCAACTTTGAAAGGGCATCCTTTGTGGCTGTATTAAATGCCGTAATGCGCCACCTTAATTTGATCGATGGAACTATTCATTGCAAAGATGATGAGCCAGAAGAGTGCGCAAAGAAGATTGTAGACCATATTAAACAAAACTATGGGAATCCTAGAGTTGCTATGATAGGTTTACAACCTGCTATACTGGCTCAGTGTTCTTCAGTGTTCAAGGTTCGCTTGGTGGATTTAGATCCGGATAATATTGGTACTATAAAAAGTGGTGTATTGATAGAAGATGCTGATACTAATACCAAAGAGGTACTGGAATGGGCAGACTTGGTATTGGTAACAGGTAGCACCGTTGCAAACGGTACTATAGTAAACTTTTTAGAATTAGATAAACCAACCATATTTTATGGAACTTCTATAGCTGGAACAGCTAAGATTTTAGGAGTTGATCGTTTCTGCGTATGTTCTAGTTAAGGAGATGCTGAAATTGAGAAAAAGGCTATGCATAATCGTAATTATAACCCTAATAGGCACATTTTTTATTGGATGCACTAGTAATGATAGCAAAAGGGAAATAAATATTTCAGCTGCAGCCAGCCTGATGGAGGCTATGGAGGAAATTAAGGCTGAATATGAGAAAATGAGTGATAGTAATCTGGTTTTAAATTTTGGTTCATCTGGAGCTTTGAAAAAGCAAATACAAGAAGGGGCACCTTGTGATATTTTTATTTCAGCATCCAAGGATCATATGGATGATTTGGTTAAAGAAGGTTTTGTAATTGAAAACACGGAGATTGATCTTTTAGCCAATACTTTAACCTTAATAGCTGCTAAAGAAAAAGCCCATATTGTAAGTTTAGATAATCTTACAGATGATAGAATAGAAAGTATATCTATAGCTACTCCGGATTCCGCACCTGTTGGGAAGTATTCTAAGCAGGCTTTGGAGAAGTTAGGAATCTGGGACAAGGTTACACAAAAACTTGTTTATGCAAAGGATGTAAAACAAGTTTTAGAATACGTTGACTCAGGAAATGCTGACTGCGGCTTTGTATATCACTCCGATGCCATAACTCTTGATGACGGCGTTGTTATCGAAAAAGTGGACAAGAATTTACATGCCCCCATCCTTTACCCGGTTGGGATAATTAAAGAGTCGAAGAATATAGAAGCTGCTGAGGCATTTCTTGATTTTCTAATAGCTGAGAATATTAAAGATATATTTAGGAAATACGGATTTGAAGTAATCATTAAATGAGGAGACTTATAATGCTGTCACCAATATTTCTATCACTCAGAATTGCTACTATAGCCACTGTATTTTCTTTGATATTTGGAATATTGATGGCCTATCTTTTGAATAAAAGAAATATACCGGGTAAGAGTATCTGGGAAACCCTTCTTATACTCCCCATGATACTCCCACCCTCTGTAACAGGTTATATTCTCTTAATAGCATTTGGGAAAAGGGGATTTATAGGCAAATTTTTGCTTGAGACCTTCGGGGTGCAGGTGGTATTCACATGGGTAGGTGCCGTAATTGCATCTTTCATAGTCTCACTTCCCTTAATGTATCAAAATGTTAAGACCGCTTTTATAAGCACGGATCCTATTTATGAGAAGGCAGCTGAAACACTTGGCAGCAGCGAATTAAAAAAGTTCATGACAATAACCATTCCTTTAGCCTGGCCGGGCATTATAAGTGGGATTGTGCTCTCATTTGCAAGGGCTATCGGTGAATTCGGCGCCACACTTATGATTGCGGGAAATATTCCGGGAAAAACTCAAACAATTCCTACAGCTATATATTTTGCTGTTGAATCCGGTAACGATGAGCTTGCAAACAAGCTGGTGATTATAATGACGGTGTTCAGCTTTGCGTTGATCCTGGGACTCAATGCCTGGTTAAAGGGAAAGAACTATATAGGGAGATTATATGAGCACTTATTTCAATATTAAAAAGAAACTCGACCATTTTACGCTTAATATAGAATATGGATTTGAAAGCGGTGTACTTGTTATATTAGGTGAATCGGGAGCAGGTAAAACCACTCTGTTAAACTGTATTTCCGGTTTACTAACACCTGATCAGGGCAGGGTGGAAATTGGTGGTACAGTTGTTTTCGACAGCGAGGAAAATATTAATGTGCCAACTAGGTTGAGGAATATCGGGTATCTATTCCAAAACTATGCCTTGTTTCCCAATATGAGTGTAGAAGATAATATTTATTACGGAATAAAGAACAAGAAGGAATATAAAGATAGGGAAAAAAGAAAAGAGTTACTATCCTATTCTGAATATATTATGAAAACCTTCGGGATTTACCACCTGAGAAAAAAGTACCCTAAACATATATCGGGTGGAGAAAAGCAGAGGGTTGCTTTATCCCGAGCTATTGTTACAAAACCTAGACTTTTATTGCTTGATGAACCTTTTTCTGCCTTGGATGAAGATACCAAGCAGGTGATCTATAATGAATTTACTTTATTCAAGCAGCTCTTTAACATACCTACAATTCTTATAACCCACAACAAAAGAGAGTGTGAATTGTTTGCAGATCATATGATAGTTATTAAAAACGGGAAACTGTCTTCTTAATATAAAAATCCATAGCAACTATTTGTTACTATGGATTTTAGTTAATTATTCTTTAAGTATATATCCTGCAATTACTAATTTTTGAATCTCATTAGTCCCCTCATATATTTGCAGAATCTTTGCATCCCGCATGAAGCGTTCAGCTTGGTTTTCAACCAAATATCCTTTTCCGCCAAGTATCTGTACTGCTTCGGTGGTAACCTTCATTGCTGTATCGGTAGCTACCAGCTTGGCCATAGCAACTTCCTTGCTAAAGGGTAGCCCTTTTGAAAGCAAATAGGCGGCCTTCAAAGTTATTAGTTTAGATAATTCGATGCTAGTTGCCATTTCGGCTAGCTTAAAAGATACCGCTTGATTTGCTGTAATTGGCTTTCCGAATTGTACTCGGTTTTTAGCATGTTCTAATGCTATATCATATGCTCCCCAAGCAGCACCTACTCCTTGGGCTGCAACTCCCAGTCTACCCACATCCAGTGCGGTCATAGCGATTTTGAATCCTTCTCCTTCTTCACCTATTCTGTTTTCTACGGGAACGCAAACATCTTCAAAAATCAATTCCCTTTGAATAGATGAACGAATACCCATTTTGTTGTATTCCTCGCCAAAACTAAATCCCGGAGTTCCTTTTTCAAGAATAAATGCACTTATACCACGGGAACCTTTGCTTTCATCAGTCTTGGCAAAGATGATATAGGTGTCTGCATATCCAGCATTGGTTATATATATTTTATGACCATTGATGATGTATTTATCCCCTGAACGCACGGCCGTAGTTTTCATTACAGAAACATCGCTACCGGCTTCTCTTTCGGTTAGACCAAAGGCACAGAGCTTTTCTCCGCGAGCTAAAGGTACAAGGTATTTTTGCTTTTGCTCTTCCGTACCGAATCGATAAAGGGGAATTGTTCCCAGCGAAAGACATACAGACCAGGAAGCACCAACTGATACATCTATCCGGCAGAGCTCAAACATACCTAGGGCAAATTCCATATAACTCTTACCTAAGCCACCATACTCCTTGGGAAAGGTCAAACCTAACAGACCCTTTGATCCCATCTTATTCATTAGGATGTCATATACTTCAGAGAAATCACCATCTATGTCACGCTGCAATGCACCGGGAGCTAGTTCTTTTAATGCGAATTCTCTCATGCTTTTTTGAAATTCAAGTTGTTCTTCAGTTAATTCAAAAATCATTTGTATCACCTCTGTAGTTAATTATAGCATAGAAAAGCAGTGGTTAGTCTTTGATAGGACTGGAATTTTTTTTATAGTTTAAATTGACAGATGATTATAATTTTTCCGTTGAATAATCAAAGATTTACGTCTATACTATTTTATGAGCTATATAATTTGAGTAGGAGAAGTGGGTGTATGAAAAGTGGTTATGACACCAACTCAAATAGAATACTTTTTAATGGCGGCTAGGTGTCTTAATTTTACGGAGGCTGCTAATAGGCTCTTTATAACACAACCTGCTCTTAGCCGACAGATAGCTGCTATTGAGAAGGAATTAGGCTTTGATTTATTTATTCGTGATGGTAAAACTCTAAAGCTTACACCCGCAGGCGAGGTCCTTCTAGAAGAACTTCCGGCATATTTAATGCATTATAATAAGATAATTGAGAAGGCAAAGGCTAAGAGTCATGGATATTCAGGAATCCTACATATTGGGATGCTGGAAGGCAGTATCTTATCTGAACCATTCACACATGTCTTTCATGATTTTACGCGTCTATATCCAAATATTCAAATTGCATTAGAAAGCTTAAGCTACACAGGCCTTATTAAAGGCATCAATGATGAAATCTTAGACATTATAGTCACATTAAATTTTGATCTAAATGAGCGCGGGAACTTAAAAACTATACATATAGGCAAGAGCGAGACCTATATAGTTTTAAAAAAAGATTTA
>JAAYHT010000063.1 GCA_012735285.1 Clostridiales bacterium
CTTGAAGGTACAACGGTAAGCAGGGCAAGCGTCCATAACTTGAGCATAATGGAGGCTCTGGAACTTGGGGAAGGAGATATAATAACTGTCTATAAGGCCAACATGATAATTCCGCAAATTGCTGATAACATAACCAGAAGCGGACCGGTTGAAATACCCGATAAATGTCCAGTCTGTGATGGCGATACGGAAATCAGGGAGGAAAATGGAGTTAGAACCCTGTACTGTTTAAATCCTGACTGCCCTGCCAAGCGTATAAAATCCTTCACCCATTTTGTTAGCAGGGATGCATTAGGAGTTGACGGCTTTTCAGAAGCTACGATAGAAAAATTCATAGCTAAGGGTTTTATACATGAACCTGCAGACATATTTCATTTAGATAAATTTAAAGACCAAATAGTCAATATGGAAGGCTTTGGTGAAAAGTCCTATAACAACCTAATTAATTCGGTTAACAATGCAAGAAAGACAACAACAGTAAGACTGCTTTATAGCTTAGGTATTCCAAATATCGGTTTATCTAATGCAAGGATGATCTGTAAGCATTTTAATTACAATTGGCAGGAGATCCAGAATGCTTCTTATGATAAACTTTTAAATATTAGCGGTATCGGCAATGTTATGGCCGCATCCTTTATTAACTATTTCAGTGATGATAAGAATAAAGCACTTGTAGAAAACATCTTAAAAGAAATTGAGTTTCAAGATCAAACTACTACTAGCGATGATCTTATATTTGATAACATAAGTTTTGTAATAACCGGTTCCTTAAATCATTTTAATAACAGAAATGAATTAAAAGAACTTATAGAACAAAAAGGCGGTAAGGTTTTAAGCAGCGTAACTTCTAAAACTGATTATTTAATAAATAATGATATAGAATCTAATTCATCTAAGAATAAAAAAGCCAAGGAATTAGGCATTAAAATTATCAGTGAAGATCAATTAATAAATTGGATAAATAAGGAATAAAGTTTTTGTTGAAAAATTGGATATCTTGGAGTAAACTGGATTAGTGGTTTGCTAGTACGAAAATGCTTACGTGTGTTCTGCCCACAGTAAGCATTTTTATTTGAGACCTGAAGGGGATATTATGATTACTAGTTACATAGTTAGCACTGTTTTAGCAATATTGACCATATTGCCTATAATTTCTTTTTCCCTAAAAGGAATAATAGGCTTAGTTTTAATGGTTGTTACCAGTGCTAAATTCGGAGCAAAAATTGGCTTATTGGTATCATCTTTTACTGTTCTCATTCAATGTATATTTTTTACTTTTAGAATAAACGTTGATTTTGATAATGCTCATACTTTACTGGTCACAAACTTTATTATTTACCCCATAATTTCTTTCTATCTGGGGAAATTTTCGGAAAGTGTGGAGAATACAAAAAAAGAGCTAAAGCTATTAAGGGAAAAGAATGAGAATCTCAACAGAGAATTAAAAAGAAAAGAGGAAAGCTTTAAATCCAATTTCCTTTTAAATATTTCTCATGAACTCAGAACTCCTTTAAATGTAATTCTTACTGCAACTCAACTGCTGGAAATATATTTTCAAAAAGGTAATAATAGAGATAAGGCATTAAAGCATATAAACAAGATAAAAATAAACTGCTCGAAATTAATCAGATATATTTATAATATTATTGATGTTAATGAAATAGAGGCAAATGTCTTCAAGGTTAAGCTGAGAAACAGAGATATTGTTAATATAGTTGAAGACATTACCCTTACTGCTTCTGAATACACAAATAGTATAGGAATAGACCTTGTATTCGAGACCGATTTAAAAGAAAAGATTATTGCGATAGACGATGTATTGGTGGAAAGAATACTGTTAAATTTACTTTCTAATGCAGTAAAGTTTACAGAAAAGGGAGGAAGTATTATAGTAAAAGTGTTCTCTGATGAAGAGAATGTTAATATATCTGTTAAGGATACAGGTAGAGGTATTCCTGAGGAAGAACAAGGTGAAATTTTTAAGAGATTTACACAGTACGAGCCTATAATGACTAAGGATTATGAGGGAATAGGTGTAGGACTTTATCTGGTTAAAAGATTTGTTGAGCTTAATGAGGGTACAATTACATTTATAAGCCATCCGGGTGAAGGGACAAGCTTTACTATATCCTTGCCTGATAGAATAATTAAAGAAGATGAGAAAAATAAAGATGTACCATTTGTGAAAGAAGATAGAGTTGAGAGGATACGGCTGGAGCTTGCTGATATCTTAAATAATAAAGCAATATAGAAGGTGGAAGTATGAAGAAGGGAAAACTGGATAGCGAGCTGCTTAAGGAATTAGTATTTAATAATATAAGCTTTAGAAGGCCTGAAGTTACAGCTCGACCTGGGATAGGTGAGGACTGTGCAGTTGTAGATTTCGGAGAATATGAATGTGTCTTATCAACGGATCCGATCACCGGTGCTGTCAACGAGATTGGCCGTTTAGCCATACATATTTCCTGCAATGATATTGCTTCAAACGGTGTAGAACCTCTCGGGATCTTGCTTTCATGCATGCTACCAGTAGGTACCACAAAAGAAGACATCGATCAAATTATGAAGCAGGCAGCTTCAGAAGCATCAAAGATCGGAGTAGAGATAATAGGGGGGCATACTGAAATAACTGACACCGTCAACAAGCCTGTTATTGTCTCCACGGCAATTGGAAGGGGACTTAAGGGTTCTTCTCAAAGTGCCAGGAATATGAAGCCGGGGGACTATATACTGATGACTAAACAAGCCGGAATGGAAGGAACGGGAATAATAGTTAGTGATCACTTGGACAGAGTAAAGCACATTTTAACCCCTGATGAAGTGCAAGAAGCACTAAAGATGCTGGATCAGGTATCGGTTGTAAAGGAAGGTTTGATTGCAGGGGAAATCGGAACTTCAGGGATGCATGATATAACCGAAGGCGGTGTGCTGGGCTCAGTTTGGGAAATGTGCGAGGTATCAGATACTGGTGCAGAAATCTGGAAGGAAAAAATACCGGTTTCTGAAGTGACAAAGAAGATTTGTGAACATTTTAATATAGACTGGTTAAGGCTTATTTCCAGTGGCTGCATGATGATAGTAGTCAGTCCTGATAAAAAGGATTTAATTATAAATAGAATTCAAGAAAGCGGCATATCCATTTCCTGTATAGGGATTGTCAGAGACAAATCCTTTGGGCGTATGCTGGTTGATGGAGATAAAAAGACAGAGATAAGGCCTCCAGATAGCGATGAATTATATAAAGTAATCTAGTATCGAAAAAAAGCATACCGACATATATTGGCTATATGAATATTTGGAGGTATGCTGAATGGATACTCTTTCTTCTGCACACTTAAATGTATACAAAGAGCTGAGGAGATTCTGGGAACAACAGGTTTTATGGATGAGATCTTTCATAATCAGCAGCGTAGATGAGCTGGATGACTTGGATCAGGTTGCGGAAAGATTGTTTAGAAATGCCAATGACTTTCTACTGCTTTTACAGGCTGTCTTTGGCAGAAGGCGAGCTGAGCGCTTCGCCAGTTTTATAACAGCTCATATGTCAAGGATAAGGGAACTCATAGCCGCAATGAAAAGTGGAGATCAGGAAAATATAGATAGACTTACAGCGGAATTATATGAGAATGCTGAAACTATGGCGTCAATATTTGCAATGATGAACCCCTTCTGGCAATATGAACAGTGGAATTTGTTCCTCTATAATTTCGTCAGCCTTACCATCCAGCAGATAGTTGCAAGACTTGCTCGCGACCATGAAGAAGGAATAAGAATCTTTGACGAAGTGGAGAATAACATATATAGAATTGCAGATTATATGGCTGAAGGAATTATTTATAGTTTTACCCAAAATTAACCCCAATCCCTGAATAGATTGACTTTTTCATAGATCTTACTTATAATAAACTAGTAAATTGCCTTTTGAGAGCTTCGCCTAGCGTGGTCTGGGTCCTGCGCAATAAGAGTCTGTGAACCTCGTCAGGTCCGGAAGGAAGCAGCGATAAGCGGAGCCTCTTATGTGCCGCAGACAAGCCTTTTCCGTGTCTGGGCGGAGCTGCCAAAAGGCAATTTCGCATATATTCAACTTCCAGCCAATTAAAGGCTTTCTATAGATAGGTAGGAGATCCTATGTATCAGGCCTTGTACAGAACCTTCCGTCCAGAAACCTTTGAAGGTATTTTAGGACAGGAACATATTGTAAGAATATTAAAAAACCAAATTTCTGAGAACACTTTCGGACATGCTTATCTTTTCTGTGGTACAAGGGGTACAGGTAAAACAACAGTTGCGAGGATTCTAGCAAAGGGTGTTAACTGCACAGCTGATATAGCTGACAGGCCTTGTGGTACGTGTTCAAATTGTATTGCAATTAGAGATGGAGTATTTATTGATGTTATAGAAATAGATGCTGCTTCTAATACAGGAGTAGACAATATCAGAGAACTCCGTGAAAGTGTCAACTATCCCCCCGCTGTCGGTAGATGTAAGGTCTATATTATCGATGAGGTTCACATGTTATCAACTGGTGCCTTCAATGCTTTGTTAAAGACATTGGAGGAACCTCCCAAGAATATCATGTTTATATTAGCAACTACCGAGCCTCAAAAACTCCCAGCTACCATACTATCCAGATGTCTTCGCTTGGATTTCCGCAGAATTTCCGAAAAGCAAATGCGTGAAGGCTTTAGAGAGATATGCAGCAAGCTTGGATTTAAGATCTCTGATAGTGCTTTGGGCCTGATAGTAGCCAATGCTGACGGTTCAGTTAGGGACGGGCTATCCATACTTGATCAATGCATATCATTTGGTAAAGATGAAATTGTAAAGCAGGATGTATTAGATATACTTGGTACTGCTGGTGAAGAGGTATTTATAGAGATAACTGATTTAGTAGAGAGGAATTTAATTGCTGAGGCCCTACTGCTTTTAAACCGGGTTTTAGATGATGGTAAAGATGTAAGGCAGTTTATGAAGGACTGGATTGCTCACTACCGCAGTCTGATGATAACTAAATTTGTTAAAAACCCTGAGGATGTACTCAATGTTTCTCTTGAAAATGTAGAAAGAATACGGGAGCAGAGTAATAAGATAGATTTAGCAAATATAAATAAATGCATTATGGAGCTATCAAGAACCCTCAATGAAGCTAAATGGTCAACACAGCCTCGAATTTTACTGGAGGTATGTATCGTAAAACTGGCTTTTGATGGGAAGCCTGAGATTATAGAACATAAAGTCGAGACTGAGAAAACTATAAAAACTAAGAAACAAAAAGCGCCTGTTCAGGTAAAGATGGATCAAAAGATTGACAAGGAAAAGATCTGGCGCAAGGTGTTTGAAGATGGCGAATCAGACAAAGGCAGCATGAACTTCTTGAGAAAAGGAAGCAGGCTAAAAGACATAGATGAGTATAGTTTTTATGTAGAGGTAGCAAATGATATCTTTATGCGTTATGCTAATGATAACTGTCAGTTGTTAGAAAGTTTAATGGAGAAATATACGGGACGCAAGTTAAAGATGGAGTGTATATTATCTCCAAAATTAAACGAAGAAACCCAACAAAAAACAATTGAAGATATAGCTGGTGAGCTTGAGAATCGATTAGGAATCGATGTTGAGATAGAATAAATTATAAAGGAGTGCAATTATGGGCAGAGGAATGAGAGCAGGTAAAAAACCTAAGCAAAACAAGGCATCAATGCAGAAACAGATGCAGCAAATGCAAGCTGTTCAAAAGCAGATGGAAGAGATGCAAGCTAAAATAGATCAGCAGGAAGTAACCACAACTGCAGGTGGCGGTGCAGTTAGTGCAACTATAAACGGAAAAAAAGAGATTGTAAGTCTTGAAATAAAGCCGGAAGTTGTTGACCCGGATGATGTTGAAATGCTTCAGGATTTAATTATAGCCGCTGTTAATGAAGGTATTCGCCAGATAGAAGAGATTTCATCTAATGAAATGAGCAAACTGACCAGCGGATTAGGATTACCGTTTTAGTGAAAGGACGTGGCATTGAATGAAATATGCCAAGCCATTAAATAACCTTATCAATCAATTATCCAAATTGCCAGGTATAGGTGAAAAGACAGCCCAAAGGCTGGCTTTTCATATCCTCTCCATGGAGGAAAAGGATGCATTGGCAATAGCCGATTCGATAGTGAATGCAAAGAGAACAATGAAATATTGCTCCATATGTGGGAACCTTACAGATGAAGATCCTTGTTTAATCTGTACAGATTCTACCCGAGACAAGAGTGCAATTTGTGTAGTAGAAAGCCCCAGAGATGTAGCAGCCATGGAGCGCATTAAGGAATATAGGGGGCTTTATCACGTATTGCATGGAGCTATTTCTCCCATGGAAGGAATAGGCCCTGAAGATATAAATCTCAAATCACTAATCGTCCGCCTCCAACAAAATGAGGTGGAAGAAGTAATTTTAGCAACAAACCCTAATATAGAGGGAGAGGCTACAGCTATGTACATAGCCCGGCTTATTAAACCCTCTGGTATTAAAACATCCAGAATCGCCCATGGCATACCCATAGGAGGGGACATAGAGTATGCCGATGAGATAACATTATCTAAGGCGATTGAGGGTAGAAGGGTATTATAAAGGAGTATTAGTAACTGTCTACATCAAATAAACTCCTTTCATTTTTC
>JAAYHT010000064.1 GCA_012735285.1 Clostridiales bacterium
AAATATATTTGGAGTGTTTATTTTGGTGAATAAAAGTATTTTAAAACTTGAAGGCATAAAACTCTTACATTTTATTGGTATAGGCGGAATCAGCATGAGCGGTCTCGCTGAAATCCTGCTTAATATAGGTTTTACAATTACTGGTTCTGACCTTAAAGAATCCAGTATTACTCGCAAATTAGAAGCAATGGGCATTAGGGTATATATAGGCCACAGCGAATCAAACATTAATAATGCCGACCTAGTTGTCTATACGGCTGCAATTAGAAAAGATAACCCCGAAATGCTAAAAGCTATAGAATCTGGCATCCCTACCATGGAAAGAGCTGTTTTACTTGGTCAGATTATGGCAAAGTATCCTTATAGCATTGCCGTTTCAGGTACTCACGGGAAAACTACCACTACATCAATAATTACAACTATTATGCTTGAGTCTAATATGAATCCAACTGTACATATAGGTGGTGAACTTACATCCATAGGTGGTACTACTAAAATTGGTGAAGATAAGTTTTTTATTGCGGAAGCCTGTGAATACCATAGTAGCTTTCTTTACCTCCACCCTTATTTAGCGGTAATCCTTAATATTGATTTTGATCATGCGGATTATTTTAAAGACATAAACCACGTTATAGATACATTTACCAAATTTGCACAACGAGTACCAGATAACGGTTATATTGTTGCCTGTATCGATGACCCTAATGTGCAGTCCGTACTTGACAAAGTTAACTGTAATATAATTACCTATGGCCTTAATTCTAAAGATGCTATGTGGAGCGCAAAAAACATTCAATACGACCCTCTCGGTCATCCATCCTTTGAGCTTTTAAAAAACAACAAAGTTGTGGCTTCAATTAAAATGAGTATACCTGGATTACATAACGTAAAGAATGCATTAGCAGCTATCGCAGCATGCAACCTATTGGGATGTGATTTGAATAATATCAAAAATTCTATTAAAAACTTCATGGGTACTCAAAGACGCTTTGAGTTAAAGGGATCCATAAACAATATTAGAGTTATAGATGATTACGCGCACCATCCTTCGGAAGTTAGAGCTACTCTAAAGGCTATAAAAAATGGCCTACATGGCAAAATTTGGTGTGTATTTCAGCCTCATACCTATTCAAGAACAAAATCTTTACTTAGTGAATTCTCTACATCCTTTAATGATGCAGATAATATAATACTGACAGACATTTATGCTGCAAGGGAAATAGATAACGGCGAAATACATTCAAGGACAATAGCAGAAAGGATACAGACATATGGCAAAAATGCTATATACATTCCTGATTTAAAGAAGATTGTCCAACATTTGCAGGACAACGTATCCCCCGGTGACATCATTATTACAATGGGGGCAGGAGATATATACAAGGTTGGTGAAATGTTTCTTAATAGCTCAAAAATAATGGCTGTAGGCTAAAAATAAGGAAAGGCACCTGTAAAAGCCTTCCCTTATTTTTTTACATCAACCATCGCAAATTTAATCTCGCCTTCGGCCGCTATCTGACCTTCTACAGTTGCTTTTACACTTACCTTTGCTAGACCCCTTCTTAATGCAATAATATGCGCTTCTAGCTGCAAAGTATCCCCAGGAACTACCTGCCTTCTGAACTTGAAAGATTCTATCCCTGTAAAGACTCCTAGCTTGTCCTTATTCTCTTCAACTAATGCAGCAGCTATTCCGCCAGTTTGTGCAAGAGCCTCTACTATTAAAACTCCAGGCATTATTGGATTTCCTGGAAAATGGCCTTGAAAGAAAGGCTCATTTATTGTTACATTTTTTAACCCTGTGACTTCTATCAGTTCGTCTGTCAAAATAACATTCTCTATTCT
>JAAYHT010000065.1 GCA_012735285.1 Clostridiales bacterium
ATATTATTCTACCTGTGGCTAAGCGGGAGCTTTTAGATAAAATCAAACCCGACTTCAATAAATTATCTGAACTATCCAAAAAACACCAAGTAGTAGGAGTGCACGCCTTTGCCCTTGGGGAAGCACTATTAGATAAATCTAATCAGGTTACAGCCTACTGCAGAAACTTTGCACCCCTTTATGGTATTGACGAGGAGGCTGCTACAGGTACGGCCAACGGAGCTCTAACATATTTCTTATTCAAAAATGCACTTATTGATGATGGCGCAGAATGCCTGTTCATACAGGGTGAAGCAATGAATAGGCCTTCTAAGGTTTTAAGTAGCATAGCATTAGAGGATGATGGTGTAAGTGTTAAAGTTGGAGGTACGGGAGTGATAGTTGCTCAGGGTGAGGTTAACCTCTAAATGTATTTGTGATAAAAGAAATTGCACGTATAAAGGATGAAATTATTAAAATTGCAACAGCAATAGACCCTGCCATTAATATAGTTTGTGTGCCAGTTTGTGCTGTGGCTTCGAAATCCTGATTTAATAGTGAAAGCATAGTGTTATACATGCCTGCTCCAGGAACTAGGGGCAGGATGCCAGGTATGACGAAAACAGTAGAAGCTTCTTTAAAAATCCTGCAAAAGATTTCACTTAATAATGCCACAACGCAAGCTCCTATAAAACATGCAATTACCATTGTTTCTCCCGTTGATAAAAGGTAGCGGTAGGTAAGCCAGCCGCAACCACCTCCAAAGGCTGCTGTGAATATATGGCGGCGGGGGATATTGAATATTATGCTGAAGCCTACTGTTGATGCGAAGGCAAACAGGAATTGTAGAAATAACATCATACAACACCTCCGACTGAAAACCATAGGAATAGTACTGCGCCCACTCCAGCTGCGATAGACACTGCTATTAGCACAGCTTCCATCGCTCGAGCAGCTCCAGCTAATAGATCACCTGCAAGGGAGTCCCTAACTGCGTTTGTTATCGCAACACCGGGTAAGAATATCATGATTGAACCGATGATAATAGGATTCAGATTTGAACCCAAACCCAAACCAATAGATATGAGAGCTAAAAAGGCACTCAGTGCACAGGCGCAGAATATTCGGACGAAGTTATTGAACCTTAACCTTTCTAAAAACAGTGCTAGTCCATAGCCACATGTACCTATTACAAAGGAGCAGGCGAAATCATTCCAAGTACCGCCGAACATTAGGGTGAAGAAGGATGCAACAAGTGCTGCTCCCAGCATTTGTAATGGCAGCTTATATTTCTTAGATTGGTCTATCTCTTTGAGTATTTGTCGCCCTTCTGCAATTGATAGGTCGGTAGTTGCGAACTTTCGTGAGAATTCATTTATCATAGATACTTTTTCCAGGTCGATACCACCGCCTCTAATACGCTTTATTACCGTATATGGCTGAACATCGTCACTACCGCTATCAATTGAAAGAAAGATACCTGTTGTAGTAGCAAATACTTCTACATAGGGGATGTTGCATGCCCTGCATATTCTAGTTACTGTATCTTCGACCCTATATATCTCCGATCCGTTTTTCATTAGAATTTCTCCTGCATGTAAAGCAAGGAGTAAAACATTTTTTTGAAGTTGGTTTATCATAATTATCATCCTCAATTTTTTGTTAATTATTTCAAATTATATCATATCATAAAGTTGACTGTTAGATAGATAATAGATATAATGTTTTTTGTGGTTAAAACCACATAAAATAGCCATTTTGTATATAGAAAAGGCTTGAGGTAAAGAAAAGATAAAACTTTTCTAAGTCCCGAGCGGATCCTACATATAAAAATGGTGCACAATCTATTCTTAATTAGAAAGGGATATGAAATGAAAAGAATAGTAGGAACAGTAGTCAGAGGGCTCAGGGCACCGATAATACGTCAGGGAGATGATCTTGAACAGATTGTTGTTGACACAGTACTCAAAGCTTCAGAGGCTGAAGGATTCGAACTCAGGGACAAGGACGTAATTTGTATCACGGAAGCAGTGGTTGCCAGATCGGCTGGGAATTATGCCTCTGCAGATCAAATCGCAAAAGATGTAAAAAGGAAATTGGGCGAGGACACCATTGGGTTAGTATTTCCAATACTAAGCAGAAATAGATTTGCCATCTGTTTAAGAGGAATTGCAAAAGCAGCTAAAAAAATAGTACTTATGCTCAGCTATCCAAGTGACGAAGTCGGCAATCATTTGATAGACGTTGAGATGATTTATGAAAAGGCTATAAATCCTTATTCTGATGTATTAACTCTGAAGCAGTTTGAAGATCTCTTTGGAAAATCCAAGCATCCTATAACAGGTATGGATTACGTATCTTTCTATAAGGAAATTATAGATGGGGAAGGTGCTGAGGCTGAAATAATATTCAGCAATAACCCGAAGACAATCTTA
>JAAYHT010000066.1 GCA_012735285.1 Clostridiales bacterium
CAAAATGGAAACGAAAAAATGGGCTACTACCACCGTTTATTAATCAAATCAGAAAATTTCTTTATCAAATTAAAAAAGGTGTTGGAGTTTTTAATGTTCCAGCACCTTTTTTGTCTACAGTCTGAGCAGTTGACAAAATCTGTCAACTGCTTTTTATAAGTCTTTGAAATTGAACTGTTTCTTTCCTAAGGCGTAATCTTCTACTATATGACCGTTGCCATAAAGTTTATACTTATATGTTACCAGTCCATCAAGCCCAACAGGACCCCTTGCGTGGAGCTTGCCAGTGCTTATCCCCACTTCAGCACCAAATCCGTAGCGGAATCCGTCTGCAAACCTAGTCGAACAGTTGTGGTATACTCCCGCACTGTCAACCTGGAGCATAAATTGTTCGCAAGCCTTTGGATTTTCTGTGATGATGCTATCGGTGTGGTGAGAACCGTAACGATTTATGTGAGTGATGGCTGCTTCTATGCTATTTACAATTTTAATTGAAAGTATTAAATCTAAGTACTCGGTTTCCCAATCTACAGAATCAGCAGGATCACAATCAATAATGGATTGGACCTCTGGGCTTCCTTTTAAAACAACACCTTTTTCTGTTAGTGTTTTCTGTAATTTAGGTAATAATTCATGAGCTACTGACTGATGTACAAGCAAAGTTTCTAGAGTATTGCATGCTGCCACATACTGTGTCTTTGAGTCGGTGATAATCTTAATAGCCTTATCAATATCACACTGTTCATCCACATACACATGGCATACACCATCGGCGTGGCCCATTACTGGGATTTTGGAATTTTCCATTAAATATCTTACAAATGCGTTTGAGCCTCTTGGGATGAGCAAATCTATATCATCATCACACTTAATTAGAACGTCTATATCAGAGCGGGTTTCCAGCAGAGTCAGAAAACCATCGGGAATTCCGCTTGATACGCCTGCTTCATGGATTATCTCACAAAGGACCCTATTTGTATTTGTAGCTTCGCTTCCTCCTTTAAGTACTGCACAATTGCCGCTCTTTAAGCATAGGGTGGCAATTTGTACTAAGGCATCAGGTCTTGATTCGAAGATAACTCCGATAACTCCGATTGGACATGTAATTTTATGAAGGGTTAAACCTTGGTCCAGTTCTCTTTTTAAAAGTGTACGGAAGAGTGGATCCTCAAGGCCGATTAAGTCTCTAATACCGCTTATACAATCGTCTATTTTACCCTTATCAAACTTCAACCTCTTGACTAGGGGTAAAGGTAGTTCATCTTTTTCGGCTTTTTCCAGGTCTTTTAAATTAGCCTCAATGATTTTGTCCTGATGTTCTAATAACTTATTAGCAATCTCCTCTAAAGCTTTGTTTCTAGTTTCCAAGCTCAGATCAGCCATCTTAAAACTATCGGCTTTTATTTTGCTTGTAATTTGTTTAATTGGATTCGATTCTTTCATTAGGACAATCCTCCTTTTTATATTTCCTTAATCTTCTACCTGTTATCTTCATGGTTTTATAACCTCCCTTGGCCAATGAGTTCTGAAATTTTGTTATAGGCTCAGGGCCCTGGAGAATGGTTCTTTTAACGAACAGAGTGCCGTCTTTTCTACTATGCATTCGCCAAGAGACCAAGCTAATATTCCCACAGATAAGCTCGAGGCAATAGATACCTCTTGGATGGATGCAGCATCCTGTATTGAAATAGGCGGGTTCACCATCTCTGGGGAACCTGGGTCTATGGGTATGGCCGCAGATTAACATTATGTCATGTTTCTGGTTCCAACGGTTTAAATATTTTTCAACCTTATGCCTGCGATGTAAGTTCCTTGACGGGCTAGCCGCATATTTTACCCCTAGGATATGCATGAAGCGCCAAAAGTATCTTATCACGGCGAAGGATATGTGCCAAAGTTGATCGTTAAAAAGGTCACCTTGATGTCCATGGAGTACAAATATTTCCTGCCCCGTATCACGATGCTTCATAATTAATGATTCGTGTACTTTGATACCAGGGAAGAGATCATCATAGGTATCTGAAAATTCATCGTAGGTTCTGTAGAGGTTATTCTCAACGTATTTTTCATGACGTAGTTGTCTGTTGTGGTTACCATATAACATAATCAAGCGATTATCGTTATAGTAGCGTTTTAGCATCTCAAAGGTTGTTACATGCGCGGTATAAATATGCTTATAGCGAGGCTGTTCCAGCAGTTCATCTCCGTCTCCTACCTCAACATAGGTGCATCCATTATCGTAATAGTAGTCCAAGGCATGGTAGTATATATGACGGTTTCTACCAAATTCATCGGAGAGGCTATCATCTCCTCTGTGCACATCTCCGAAAAAAACAAATTTTGATGAATCGTCAAATGGTACAGGAAATGCATTTTCAAAAACTTTATCTAATCTTGACCTTTTCCACATAGTGATCCCTTTTATACAGTTTTATGTTAACATTCATTATATCAGAAATACCCCATTATTTGATTTATAATTACCCTTAACACAGAATTTATTTCAGCGTATTTAATTTCATTATCCTTCTTAATTATTAAATAGTCGTTTATACATGACGGGAATCTATGCAAACAGGAATAATCCATAGTTAAATTTTCAAGATCTATGTAAATAATATCTTGCTTTGACAAAATAGGCACCTCAAGCGTTAAGGTATTCGAGTCCCTTAAATGCACAGCCTGATAGCCTATTTCAAAGGAATGGTAATCTAGAGGGATGTTCTTTGTAATAGCTTTAGCACTTATATGGTTTTTTAAAAGTGAAATCTGTTTGATAAATACTCGCTTTTCACCATGTGCTACTGTAAATCCTTCGTTATGAAGGATTTTGTGCAAATCTAACTTTCCTAGTATTTGAATAATATTTGAGAGCTGCAACAGATCATCATGGTTGTGAAGCAGTATTTTGTTTCTCAGTTCAATTGAAGGGTTCTTACAGTATTCTTTATATAGTTCAACACTGTCATATCCCGAAATCTTATCATACCTTGATGAATCTAATCCCAGAAATTTCTCAACTGTTTTCTGTTTTAGATCAGGGAGAATTTCTCGAAAATTGGAATATAGATTTAAAACCCGATATAGGTCAAATGACTGAGATAGACCCAAATCAATATTTAAATTATATCTTTTTATCCTTTGTTTAAGGAAGGGTAGATCAAAACCATTTCCGTTATAGCTGATCAGCACATCTGCTTTTGCAAGTACACTGCAGTATTTTTCAAGCAACTCCTTTTCTTCTTTTTCGTTATCTGCGAAATATTGATAGATTAAGGCTTCATCGTCTTTAAAGACCAGAATTCCACCCAGGATAAATTTCGAAAACAGCGGATTTAGTCCTGTAGTTTCTATATCATAAAAAGCAATATTAAGTCCCTCAAAATACTCATTAAAAATCTTAGATTGATAGGGTTTTTGCTTATGGGTATTTTTAAGTATTTCCATTAGAACACCTCAGTTTTCTATATAAACAAAACAAACTGCAGGGGAGCAGTTTGTTTTGTTCAAAAGGGGTATTGGGATTAGAGATTAATGAGGTTATCAGGGGGATAACCACAAAGTCATTATAATAGACTTTCCCAGCAAATGCAATACTTCGACAAAAAAATTATAAAAAATTATTGCATTGTCGAAATATAATTTGATCTGTTCGCGGGAATAATTGGGAATTCGACATTTAGAATGAGTAAAATGTTACTAACGATATTGCAAAAATTGTTATAATTCATGGAGGTTATCAGGATGGAAGTTTTAAAAGTATCATCAAAATCAAATCCAAATTCAGTTGCAGGAGCTTTGGCGGGAGTATTAAGAGAAAGAGGTGGTGCAGAAATTCAGGCGATTGGAGCAGGAGCTCTCAATCAGGCAGTGAAGGCAGTAGCAATAGCAAGAGGTTTTGTCGCACCTAGTGGCATAGGTCTGGTTTGCATACCGGCTTTCACCGACATCTTGATAGAAGAGGAGGAAAGAACTGCAATAAAGCTTATTATAGAACCAAGGTAGAATACATAAGGGTTACCCAGCGGTAACCCTATTTGTATATCCCTTTCATTTCCAGATTTGGATCGGGCACGAAACTCGAATAGGGTACAGGGACGCCAGGGGCTGGGAAGATTGGCGCTATCGGTGTGCTATCATAATTCTTAGCTCCTGGCTGTAAAGTTATGCCTTCGAATGTTTCGGGAGGAACCCCGGGGGGAGGATCGGGCGCACCTTCTGAGCTGCCTTCCAAGTCGCCAAATCTAAGTGTTGACCGAATACTGTAGAATCCAGCTTTAATTAAATAGGAATACACTATATCATCTTTTTTACGCAAAGTTACAATTACATCTCTAACGACATAAAGGGTTATAGGGCTGTCATCGCTGGGGATTAAAGTCAGCTCTCCTGTGTTTGAACCTACTGCTCCTTGCCCTTTAAAATCCAGTCGGTTTGCATCTATTGTTATACAGATTGGCCCATTAGCCTTTATATCCACTAGCTTACCGAAAGTTAACACATCCCCTGAAAAGACTATCGTTTCGTTATAAAGCTCTAATTCCGTTTTTTCATCTCCTATTTCATTTTGTTCAATTAAATCGATATTTTTCACTTCTTCCAGCAAATCTGTTCCGCTGGTTAATAAAAAGTAGCCTGCAGTGAAACGATTATTGCCTATAACGGTTTCCCTTTCAAAGTAAATGGGTACAGCCTCTTGACCGGAAAGAGATTCGATAATAAGGCTATTTGATGTTCCAGTATTTACAATATCGCCACCGTAATAGGATAACATGTCAGTTCTTATTACAACCCTCTTGTTATTATCAAATGATAGGCTGTCAGGATTATAGTCAGACATACCAGAAACTAGACGTATCTGCTTAGCTTCTAATACGAGAGGGCTATCCCCATCTATATTATTCAAATTATTAGCAAAGACAATCAATAAATCCGATTTCTTATTACTATCATCAGGATATAGCAAAGACAAAGAGGGAGAAAAGCTGTTTGCATTAGATGTATTGAGGTTACCGTTATCTACTGACCAGCCTTCGAAACGGCCGGATTTAATTTGTGATATTCCCAGTTGGTTTGGGCTGATTATATATGGATCGTATTTCTCCAATAGCGTAGCAATAGATCCTCTTTCTCTCAAGCTTTCAAAGTCTGCCCAAGACAGGCTTCCGTCTTTGTAGTCAAATAAATAATCATCAAATCTATAGAATCCATTAAGGTTCCTACTAACAGTTTGTAAATGGTTAGAATCATCATAGTAGGATACTGTGATAGTAGTGTTATCAAAAAAGACTATGCAGCTGCTATATGAAAGAGGCTTAAATTCAATTCTGAAGGGGTTTTCTATCCCTTTTATCAACATATCATCTTTAAAATAGATGTAGTTGGAATATAGGGTTGCAGTTCCTCCTAGATTACTACCATTAATATTCATAGTAGGAGAACCTAGGAAATAGATCTTATTAGCCCTCAAGATTAAATTATCTCCCATGCCAGTAACGGTCTTAGAGTATACTATTGAATGATTTTCAGCATAAGAGGAACCGTGATTAAAGCTTGAAAGGTTGCCGTTTTTGAAATAGCAGCTAACATCACAGGAGATATTGGCATCGAAGGCGGCATTCTCAGATACTATTACCTGACCTTCTCCAGGCTCATCCACTCCAAATTCGACCTTACCTTTTAATGGCTCTATCTGATATTTTAAAATATTCCTATTGTCAAACAGTTTACTTGCTTTTGAGCTTCTCCCGACTGATGTGAAGTTGATTACCATATTGTAGTCATAACTTGGTTCATCTTCCTCATTAATTGGAGGTATCTCAGTAACCTGATGGTTTATCTCGTAAGTAAGCTGTATAGTTGAATTCTTAAATTTAGCATCATTGTTTGGACTCCCGCTTTTCTTAACAAAACCATCTGAAGGATCGTAGTAGGCATAGAAATATTCCCTATCAGGGAGGGAGGTTATGCTTTCTGGAAATGCCATTAGCTGGCTTTCAATTTGAGCTTTAGCTTCCTTTGCGATAACCTTAGCGTATTCAATACCCGATTTAGCATTCAGATATGCTTCCCTTGATTTTATACCTCTGTCTGCTTTGGATATGCTGGAGTTTGCAAAGACAACTGTTAAGCCCGCCAGGATTAAGAGGGCAGCACCTATTATCAAAACATAAGCCAAAACAGCACCTTTTTTATTTATCATATGTATCTTCATATTTAACACCTTTATACCTCAGGGATTTCAAAGTTTAATACTTGCGGCAAAGTTATATATCCTTGATGGCTTTGCCTGAAGGTTTGGGGTTCTATATTATTCAATATGATACCGCCTTGGATGTAAAAAGGACCGTTATCATCGCTACTTTCTATTTTATAAGCCAGTTCACATTTCCTACCCCTGTCTATGACTTGAAACTTAACCTCATCTATAGCATCAAATTCCATTGTTACTGGCGTTGTAACGGATTGGTCTCCATAGAGTATGACCTTGTATACACCATCATCGAAGTAAAAATGAGAATAGCCTATTAACGCCTCTTCGCGGAAGAGCAAAGAAGGTGATGTAGAGGCGGCACTATGTATCAATGATTCTAAAGACCGAGCCTGGCTATAGGCCTCAGACACATTTTTAGTGCTCTCAAAAGAAGCATTGCTGACATACCAGGCATAGCTGGCAGTACCTATAATTATAACTACGAATATAATGCTTACCATCAACTCGGTTAAAGTAAAGCCCCGTTTTGATAATATTTTTGCTTTCATGTTAATCACCAGTTTGGATGTGCAAAACAAACCATCTCAACACTTTCCCTGCTATGTTCAGGACCATAGTAAAGCCGTACCGTTATTTCATATAAGCCGGAACCGCTGGATTCAGGTATAAGTGTAAATTGAATATCATCTATAGAAGGATTAAAGCCTGCTTCGGCATTTCTATATACGCTCTGTCCAGAAATCTGACTTTGACTTTCAATATCATATCCGCTTGTCAAGCCACCGTTTACATAGGTCATGATAACATCTGCAGCTGCTTGAACCTCTGCAGCATAAGCATCGCTTACGCTATTCTCCTGAACCACTCTTTGAGAAAAGCTGATAGCAAAAACTATTGAACCTGCTATCAGAACAAGTATAATTACAGATGCCAGAACCTCAACTAGAGTAAAACCTTTTTTACTATTTTTCATCAAGAGATTCCCTCCAGCCGATATTTTAATCTATTATAGCAGATATCTGTAATATTCTGTAGAATATTTGACATTATACAAGATTTAGGTATAATCAAACTTAAAAAAGGCAACCCTTGTGAAAGCAAGGCGACGCAAAGCTATAGGGCCTAAGTTCTTTTGAATATGGCTGCCAGTTGCCGCTCTATATTCGAGCGTAACAGTAGTATAAGTTCAAAAGGAGAGTAAGGTATGTTGAAAAGAAGTAAAAAGGGATTTACGCTAATTGAACTTGTGGTAGTCATAGCCATTCTTGTCGTTTTAGCTGTTATCGCATTACCCGTAGTGGGCGGGATAATCACAGACGCACACGAATCCGCAGCACAAGCAAACGCAAGGACACTTGAGCTTGCTGTAAAAGCGGTAATGGCTAAGGAGGGGGAAGATGATATCTCCAATTTAACTTCAAGCGATGTCTTAGATTACATAGGCCTTGATGAAACTGAGCTTACCGAAGATGGGAAATATAATCTTGTGGTTAGCAATGACGGCAGTGTAACAGGCGAATATGTTAAAGAAGGCGGCAGAATATCTGGACTGGGAAGCTCTTCTGGCGGGTGATATCATAAAACTTTATAATAATATAATACTCAAATATAAGCCCGTATAAAATCGGGCTTTAAAAAATTTAATAGGGTTTGGTGTTAAGTAGACATATGAATAATAAAAAAGGTTTTACTTTAATAGAACTAGTGCTAGCTATAGTAATACTAGCTATCTTATCCACTATTGCAATACCTTCGGTTTCGAGTTTTTTGAACAATGCCAACCAAGCTACTGATAATGCTAAATCTGAGCTTTATGAGGGTGCTTTAAGGGTATATGTGTCTCAGAAAGCTCAGATTCGGGAATATGTGGCCTTAGATGAGAATAATAGACAAGGTGGGTATTCTACTATCATCCTATTACACTTAATGTGGTAGCCATGGAATATCAAGGGGATATAACAGAGGAAGGCATGGTTGCCCTCGTGGATGAGAATGATGATCCCTTGCTTGGTGATCCTGATGGAGAACTACTGTGATAAAAGAGGATTAATATGAAACTATTGATTGTAAAAGTTGAAAAATATGTTTTACAAATAGCTGAAGCAAGCATCAGAGGTAAAAAGGTAATCCTAAACAAGGTACGGCAATTCACGCTGCCGGAGCACTTGGAAAATGGCGGATATATTAATGCCACTTCTGGTTTAGTTGACTTTATTAATTCCTGTATTCTAAAAGGCAAATTAAATAGATATAAGATTTATCTTCTATTGGGAACAAATGCTGTTATTAACAAAGAGTTTAATCATCAGACTACAAAGGCATCTCATCTGTCATCTTTAGCCTATCTCGAAGCAGATGCTATATTACCCGTTAATGAAGGCGAATTTATTATAGAAAATTATTGGTATGGCAAAAGATTGAACAGGGAGGGGCTTGAAACCAGCATGATATATGCTATAGATGAGGGTTTTGTTTCCAACCTTGTTCAAAGTATGAAGGCTAACAAGCTGAAGCTTGTTGGTATTTCTCCAATTTCATCAACACATACGGGCATTATTCAAAAGATACTTTCATCTAAAAAAGGCAATGATTTCAGAGATAAGACTGTAGCTGCTATAAATATGTCTCAACACGAAACATATATTTCTGTCTTTCATAATCAACAGCTTATTCATCAGAGAGTGGATGAAACCATTCTACAGGACTTCTATAAAGAGATATCAGAGGTTCTTCAAATACCTATTCATTCAGTTGAAAATTACTGCGAAAGGCTAGGTCTTGATAAAGACAACCCACAAATAGTAGATGCAGTGGCCACCATGATGACCAGGGTAATTAGGTCACTTAGTATTATACTCAATTCTGAAGAACTTAGCTTAGATCAAGTTATTTTATCAGGCGCGCCTTCTGCTATACCAGGTCTTGTCGAACTAATTTCAAATTCATTGGAAGATGTTAAATGCGCATTAATCAGTGATTATAAAGAAGCACTGTCTAAATATATAAGGTTTAATGGAGAGTTAAGAGACAGAAGCGACCTATTCCAAAGCATTGTTTTGCTAGGGGGAATAGAAAAAAAGAGAAAGAAGCATATAAACTTTTTATCCATGGGGATAAAAAGAAAGAGACAAAAAGGAAGAGTCTATGCAGTATGTGCCTTACTTACCATTTTAGTAATTGCAATAATTGCAATTTTACCTGCAAGCTATTTTATTATTTCTAGGGATTATAAACATAATCTTGAGAGCATAAATAATCCCCAATATTCAAGGGTGCAAAACTTGCTTGAGGAGAAACGCAAGCTAGAAGCAGAGCTATCCCAAGTTGTAGAGGAAAGGGCTCGCTTGCCCTATGGCGATTCAAATCTATCTGAACATTTGAATGTGATTGGAAGCAAATTATCACCAGCAATTAAGATTAACAATATCAAGTATGATCATGATTCCAATACTATTTCAATTATAGCGGATACTGATAATTTGGATGCTTTCTTAAATTTAAAGAACAGTATAATTGAAAATGAAACATATAGAATATCTTTACCTTTAACTTTAGATAATGATGATGGCTTTTGGTCCTTTGAGCTGAAGATAGAAGTGCTGGAGGCAGATTAATATGAGAAAAACAAAAATAGCAACGCCTGTTCTCCTATATCTGGTAATCCTTCTTTTAATAGTTTTGGTGTATTACAATTTCGCCTTCAAACCCCTACAAGCAAAGGTGGATGCTTTGAGGGCTGAAAATAATTTGTTAAAGATGCAGCGCCTTGAAATAGAACTAGCCA
>JAAYHT010000067.1 GCA_012735285.1 Clostridiales bacterium
GCACCTGATTCAGTAGGTGTAAACCAGCCTAAAAATAACCCCCCGATAGATATTAAAAATACGATGATAATATCAACAACGCCTCCGCGAAGCGATGCTATCTTCTCTCTTAAACTTACACTTCCTGAGCCTGCTGGTGCCATAGAGGGATACATTTTAACTAACACCGCGATCATTAACATATAAACGAGCATATGAACTATCCCTGAAGTTACGCCGGCAAGGAAAAGTTTCCCTATGGAATTTTCTGTCGCTATGCCGTAGATAATTAGAATCATGCTGGGCGGTATCAAGCTCCCCAACGATGCACCAGCTATGATACTTCCGGTGCTTAATCTATCATCGTAGTTGTATTTTTTCATCTCTGGCAGAGCTATATAACCCATTGTTGCAACTGTAGCAGTAAGTGAACCACATACTGCACCAAATAAAGCACAGGCAGCTTGCGTGGCCAAAGCAAGCCCCCCCCTGTAACGGCCTAAAAATTTATAACAAGAATTATATACGTCTGCACCAATTCCTGAATATAAAGCGATGGTACCCATTAGAATAAACATAGGAGCAACCGCCATCGAGTACATTGAAAAGGTCGTATACAGTTCTTGAATAGTCAGATCGAAAGCCACTGCAGGAGACCGCATAATACCAATACCTGCAAAGCCTATTATGAACATCGCATAAGCTACCGGCATTCCCAAAATCAAAACCAACACAAAAATTACCATACTAATTGCACAAAGTAAGTTCGGATCCATCTATCTTCCCCCCCCCTTTATTGTCGAGATTAATAAATGCAGTATAGCTATGGTCAACAATATTAAACCGATCAAAATAGCTATACTCAGCAAAAATATGGGAATTTGTAAATCCTGTGTATATTCCCCAATGAAGTATTGATTTTGTACATGTGGGAACATCTTCAAAGCAACAGATAGAAAAAAGATTAAACTTGCAGAACCGGTTACTATTTGAATGATTCTTTGAGCTCCTTCCGGAAACTTTTCTAAAAAAAAGTCCACTTTTACATGCCCATCCTCAAATGCGCGTATAAATAAGGCTAAACTTACAAATGTAAGTGTTAACAAACAGCTAACTTCAACAGCCCCTTGGACCGGTTTGCTGAACAAGTATCTCATTAAGATGTTAATCACGTTAATGAAAATGACTACTAATAAGGCTATACCGTTGAAAGAGTTAACATATTTGCTTGTTCTTTCAATTAATTTGCGAGTTATCTCCATTCCCTTTAAGCCTCCTTTTATTCAAAACATACTAGAACCCCATCCATAACGTTGTTGCCTGATATCTTCGTTTTACGATTAAATGTTAGAACCTCTTACAGCTTTAGAAAAATGTTGTGTTCCCTCACTATGCTCATTGTCCATATCCAAGGTTTGTTCGATTGTTGAACATAATGATTAATCAAGCTGAGCAGACGGTTAGTACTACAGCGGTAAAGTTTGACAACTTCTATTACCTTATTACCACTTTCATCAAGTCATTTATGTCTTCAATTTCTTGTAAATTTGACAGCATCTCAAATGATTTTGTAACTTTTTCGTTAGATAGCGCTTTAGAAGCACAGTTGGTATATTTTAATTTAAACTCTTCAGGTGTCAGCGGATTGTCTCGCATTCCTTTTGATATTAGTACTTCCTTATAAATCTCCCGTCCATCTTTTAGCTTAATTAAAACACTCTTGGGATCAAATTCAGTGAAAGAACCCTGGCTGGGCATTGGAAATTTTACTATCCATTTCATCTTATCAATTAAA
>JAAYHT010000068.1 GCA_012735285.1 Clostridiales bacterium
AAAATCTTATTCCCACCAAAGCAATTCAACTGACAAAGAAGATACAGATGTAATTCAAACCATCGAAACTGTACTTACAATATATAGTATAACACAAATATTGATAAAATTGGTGAAAAAAACATAATAAGATTAATAATAATTAAATGTCAGAAGATTATTGCAAATTATTTATATATAACTTATAATGATGTTCAAATACTTATTGTAAAAACTCTAAGTTTTGTCTAGTTTTAGTTGCTATATCTTAGGTTATTTCAAGGAACCCTTGATTTAATTAGATAATGGAGGATTTCGCCTTGAATAAGGCCTTGGGAATAGAAACAAAGAAATTAAGAAAGGTGCATACTAAAAATCTTAGTAGGCCCATTTTTATAGATTTTTGGGAAATTCTCAATAACATTATCTTATGTATTACATATCACGCAATAAGTCTTCTTAATAAACATTTTCTAGCCTATCCAATTGATAATGATAATATTTCTCGTAATTCTATATATACTGACCTTACCGTAAAAGACCCATCGTTGAACCAAAAATACCAGCCCGATTATATACAAAACGCAATAGCAGAAAAGTACGGAATAACTCCAAGTGGGTTACGAATTAAAGCTATAATTCAACGCTTGACCCCACAAACATAGTTTTATAGTATCACAATCCTATTCATAAAAACTATAAAGGATAACAGACGACGACTACAAATACTAATGAATAGGGTTGAATATAAAAAAAGAAAAAAGGAGGGGAGAGGAAGGCACTACAACATCCAATAAACGTATAAAAAAATTATAATTTTTAAATGTAAAGTGCATATTAATTAGTTAATTTTATGGTAGTTGAGTTAAGGTGGGTTTAAACTCTCTATCAATGATAATTATAGGAGGACAAAATATGAAGTTAAGAAAGCTTATTGCAATAGCTCTATTAATTGTAATGTGCGGTGCATTGTTTGTTGGATGCGGAGGCAAGGATCAAGAAACTGGTGGGTCAGCGGAAGTTGATGACAAACCACAATATAAGATAGGAGTAGTTATTAAAACACTAGGAAATCCACACTTTAAGGCGATGGCTTTAGGTGCTGAAAAGGCTGGTAAGGATTATGGTGTAGAAATTATTCCTGCGGCAACACAGCAAGAAGGGCAAATAGCTGAGCAGATTCAACTTATCGAAGATATGATAAGCAGAGGCGTAGACGCTGTGTTAGTATCACCGCAAACTGCAATAGGCATGGCTTCTGCAGTTAAAACTGCAAGAGATGCAGGAGTAGTATTTGTAACTATGGATACTGCTATAGAAGATGAATTTGTTCCAATCTCTATAGGACTAGATGATGTAGAAGCCGGATATAATGTTGGTAAGGTAGTAGCAGAAAAGATCGGTGGAAAAGGAAAAGTATTTTTAATACAAGGTTTAGCAGGTGATGCTTCATCGATCGGCAGAACCGAGGGTGTTGAAAAGGCCTTAGCTGAATATCCAGGAATCGAAATTGTAGCAAGACAACATGCTGATTTCATGCAGGACAAAGCTCAAGAAGTAGTATCAGACCTACTACAAGCTCATAAAGAAGTTGATGCTGTAATTTGCTTGAACGACCTAATGGCTCTGGGCGCAATTACTGCATTAGAAGAGATGGGCTACAAAGCAAGTCCTAATGATATTATAGTAACAGGCTTCGATGGAGTACTACCAGCGCTGGATTCTATTAAAGAAGGTAAAATGTATTTGACAGAGTTCCTGTGGGAAGAATACTATGGATACTTGGGTGTTCAAGCATGTCTGAAGATATTAAACGGCGAACCTGTTCCAGAAAGAATTAAAACACCTAGCAGTGAAATAACAGCGGAAAACGTGGACTACGTTTATGATTTAGCTAAAGAAATAGCTGAATACGGCTGGTAATATCAAGCCAAAGATTACATAACTGATAAATAATTTTTATTTATCAGTTTGGAAAAGCCAAAGTAGCATTTAGCAATAAGGCTTTATGCTACTTTGTTTTTTAAGTTTTTTACATTAAAACAGCCAAATATTAAAAGTTATAGTGTTAACAGATTTGCGGCATATTAATAATATATTAGTAAGAAAAATTAAGGGGTATAAAAAATGAAATTGCACAAATATTTGGGATGTTCTTATGAACTCTACTTTGAAGAGATAGACATTAAGTTTATCGTTCATAGGGATTTGATAGATGAAAATACAAGGGAATTAATCAAAAACTATGTATTTACAGGTATACTTCCCGAAGGGATAAATGTAAATACTACTGAAGGCATAGTTTGTTTTGAACCTATTTCTTGTAGGGATAGTAATCCTCAATTTGAACCAAATGAGGACTATCTGTGGTTTGCTCTATAATTCCTTTCTAACATAAGCTTGTCCAACTTATTTTTTTTTGTAATAATTTATTAAGATTTACATTCGGTTTTTTTTAAGAAATATGAAGTATCCTCTTTATAGAAAAAGGGGGTGCTTAATAAAGATGGGTGAAATAAAGTGAATATTTTAGTATGCGATGATGACAAGGAGATAGTAGGTGCTATAGAAATCTACTTAAAAAACGAAGGTTATACGGTTTACAAGGCCTACAATGGTATAGAAGCCCTTGATATAGTAAGGGAAAAAGATATCCAGCTTATTATCATGGACATTATGATGCCAAAGCTGGATGGGATGAAAACCACTATGAAAATCAGAGAGGATAAAAACATCCCGATAATCATGCTCTCTGCCAAATCAGAGGACTACGATAAGATTACAGGATTGAATATTGGTGCGGATGATTACATAACTAAACCTTTTAATCCTCTCGAACTCATCGCAAGGGTAAAGTCTCAGCTGAGAAGATACGTGAGTCTCGGTAGTTTAGAGAAGAAGTCAGGGGTTTATAAGACAGGGGGATTAGTTGTTGATGATGAGGCAAAAACCGTCAGCGTAGACGGAGAACAGGTGCCCGTCACACCAATAGAGTTCGGAATATTAAAGTTTTTAACTAAAAATGCCGGCAAAGTATTTTCAATGGATCAGATCTATGAGGCGGTCTGGAATGAGCCGGCATATAAACCTGAGAACACTGTTGCAGTACATGTTAGGAGGATTAGGGAGAAGATTGAAATAAATCCTAAGGATCCTCGATATTTAAAGGGGGTATGGGGAATTGGATATAAAATTGAAAAGATATAAAATTGCAAAGATAGTAGCATTTATACTCTGTGTTATTTTCTTTATCGCTACACTTACAAGCATAGCTTATGTTATAAGGCCAACTTCTATTTTAAGAAGTGTGAGCATAGATGATGCTTTGCTAAGTAAAAACTATGAAGAAAGCTTAGGATTTCAGCGGGAATTTGATAGAAGAGCAAATCAACTGCTCTACATGTTAGAACATTACAAGGGCGAAGAATTCATTGAAAGCGGTGGAACTATAGATCAAGATTCCTTAGAGAATAGAATTAGGAATCTGTTCTATGAAAAGTATTATGATCAAGAAAATTTCCATGAGATCTATGGGGACAATTACGATGTTCCTATAGCCCGAGAAAAATTTAAAAATGACTTTGCAGAAGAAATTGAAGGAATTAAACAAGATTTAATAAAGAATGAACTTAGAAACTTTAATGATCTTAAAAAGAGTTTAGAAGAAACTAAGGGCTTTGCTTATTACATATCAGATGGAGAGCACTCAATTACAAATCAGGATGTGGTAATGTTAATTCCTTTACTAAAAAGCCAGGCTTCCTGATATATGAAAACAACACTTTTATTAAAGAACCGGCAAGTAACAATCTTAGAAAAAGTATTCAGAATTTTGACGATATATTAAAAGATATACTTGAGCGTGAATTTAATCCTAATTTAAAGCTTTACATGTCATTTGACAGTAGTTTTATCGACTCTAAAGAAGCTGTTTTTAAAAGCTGCAAGGATGAACTGTTACTATGGCTGCCCATAATACTAGTTTGCGGACTTATTTCACTAGTTACCCTAATTTATCTGATTGTAGTAACTGGCAGATAGGATGAAGAGGGCAATAGGCCGGTCCATAAAATTGATAAGGTATTTACAGAGATAAGCATACTGATAGTATTGTTCGCATTCTTTGGTGGCGGTACGGGTTTTATCATGATACTTACGGAGGGCCTCAATTACTTAACCTATAGCGAACTGCTTTACGGCGAAATATTATTAGCTATAATTATCGGTTTAGTCTCGGCCGCTATAGGATTGCTTTTCATCCTGTCTTGTGTAAGGAATATTAAATCAGGAAGATTTATTAAAAATTCAATAATATATATCTGTATTAAGGCTATCTTTAATTCAATAAAAGCCATTTATCATGGCGGTAGCGTAATGACCAAGATAGTTTTAATAGCTATAGGCATCGCTGTTTTGTCCGCAACTATTGTAGGTGCTGTTTTAGCCATAATCTTAATATTAATCATTGCGCCCAGATGGGTAAAGAAATATGAGGAGATTAAGAAGGGTGTCAATGAAGTTAAAAATGGCAACCTGACCTATAAAATACCTGTAACAGGGGATGGGGAACTAGATGAATTAGCCAAAGGAATCAATCAAATTTCTGAAGCTTCCCATATAGCGGTTCAAAATGAATTAAAGAATCAGAGGCTTAAGACAGAACTTATATCAAACGTATCCCATGATCTTAAAACACCTCTAACCTCGATTATTAGTTATATAGACCTGCTGAAAAAAGAAGGCCTTGATAGCGAAAATGCCAAGACTTATCTTGAAATATTAGACCAAAAGAGCAAGAGGTTACAGAAGTTAACTGAGGATTTGTTTGAGGCTGCCAAAGCATCGAGCGGAGCTATACCGGTAAAATTTGAGAAAGTTGAACTGATGTCAATAATTAATCAGGGATTGGCGGAAATGGCCGACAGAATTGAAGCAGCAGGGTTAAACTTTAAGATCAATGCCGAAAGCGATAAATACTATGTTCGAGCCGATGGCCTGCTGTTGTGGAGAGTATTGGAAGACCTATTGTGTAATGTTGTAAAGTACGCTCAAAGGGACTCAAGGGTCTACATCGATATTAAGGAGCTGGATAAAGAATCAAAAGTAATGCTTGAGATGAAAAACATTTCTAAAGATGAGCTTAATATCGATGCGGAAGAGCTGATGGAGAGGTTTAAACAGGGTGATGAATCGAGGACATCTGAAGGAAGCGGACTGGGACTGGCAATTGCAAAGGATTTAGTCAGACTACAAAATGGGGAATTTGAAATTAAAATAGATGGTGACCTGTTTAAGGCAATTGTAATACTACCCAAGTATTTGATTCAGGAGGACAGTTAAAAACTGTCCTCCTAATTTGTAATTGAAAAAGGTTTATAATATAATAAATGGGTATTCAACATTATGGTATAATAATAATGTTGATTCAGACTGTCGACAAAGTCCGCTTTTTCAAGCGGATTTTTGTTATGTAGAAGCTTGTAAACCAGATAAAAAATTGGTACAATAAGTCATAGAAATATTGAAATTCCAGGGCTTTAGGAGGATTTA
>JAAYHT010000069.1 GCA_012735285.1 Clostridiales bacterium
AGCTGGCACTGTCTATGCCTATGCTTGATGTATTGAATTCTGAAAGTGATTATAAAGCTTCGAATGGGGTAGATTGTCGTAATTACGGTGAACTAACAGGCATTTCTGATGCTAAAAAGCTGTTTAGTGAATATATGGGTGTTTCTCAAGAAGAAATCATTATAGTTGGCTCATCGTCGCTCGCGTTTATGTACGACTGCCTAGCTCGGGCAATGCTGCGTGGAGTTCTCGAGTCTGAAAAATCATGGGGACATTATCCTAAAGTTAAATTTCTATGTCCATCGCCCGGTTACGACAGACATTTTTTTATTTGTGAATTTTTGGGGATTGAAATGATTAGTGTCCCGATGGGATCAGACGGTCCAAATATGGATATAGTAGAGCGCCTGGTAGCTGAAGATGAGACTGTTAAAGGTATTTGGTGTGTTCCGAAGTTTTCCAATCCACTTGGCATAACATATTCAGAGGAAACAATCCAGCGCCTGGCTAGTATGTCGGTAAAGGCAAAGGATTTTCGAATATTTTGTGACAATGCTTATGCCATGCATTATGTCTACAGAGATGTACCCTTAATAAATATATTAGAAGCGTGCAAAAAAGCCGGTAATCCTAATCGGGTGTATCTTTTTGGTTCATTAAGTAAGGTCACTTTTCCAGGTGCAAGTGTTGCTTTTTTTGCCGCATCAAAAGAAAACATTAAATTTGTGGAAGAACAAATCGCGGTGCAGACAATTAGCTGGGATAAACTAAATATGTTAAGACATGTGCGATTTTTTAAGGATATGGACGGAATCCGGGAACATATGAAAAAACATGCAGAGATATTAAGGCCTCGTTTTGATATCGTACTTGATCATTTAGAGCGGGAATTAGTCACACTTGGTGTTGGCAATTATATACGTCCAGAAGGGGGGTATTTCGTAACATATGTAGCTCCGGCAGGATGCGCTAGGCGAATTGTTTCACTTTGTAAAGAAGCAGGGTTGATTTTAACAAATGCAGGTGCTACGCATCCGTATGGTAAGGACCCAGACGACAGTTATATTCGCATTGCACCTAGTTTTCCATCTTGCGAGGATTTAAATAAGGCGATGAAATTGTTTTGTGTTGCGGCGAGAATAGCTTTTCTGGAGAAGTATAAATGAGTGATAGGGAAGAACAGAGGCTGCGAAAGCACAAAATGATGACAGAAGATCGCCTTAGCGAGCTTATTGTTAGAATGGCTATCCCTACCATTATTAGCATGCTGATAACATCAATTTATAATATGGTTGACACCTTTTTCGTAGGGCAGCTCAGTACTAGTGCAACAGCAGGAGTCGGTATAATATTTCCCCTCATGAATTCAGTGCAAGTGATTGGATTTTTCTTCGGGCAAGGCTCTGGTAGTTACATATCACGTTTACTGGGTGCGCAAGAGACAAAAGAAGCATCTCGAATGGCAGCGGTGGGCTTCTTTTCCTCATTTGGAGTGAGCATTCCACTCGTAACAGGAGCCTTCTTTATCATTCCTCAGATAGTCAGGCTGCTGGGTTCTACAGTTACTATACAGCCTTATGCAGAGCAATATCTTTTTTATATTTTATTCGGAGTGCCGTTTATGGCTGGGTCCCTAGTACTAAGTACTCAGCTACGTTTACAGGGCAATGCTCAATATGCGATGGTGGCGGTCGGAATAGGTGCAGCACTTAACATCCTGTTAGACCCATTATTGATTTTTGCTTTTGGTTTCGGGGTAGCAGGTGCAGCGATTGCCACAAGCACTAGCCAAATCATCAGTTTTTGCATTCTATTGGCTGGAAGTAAGCGTGGCAGTTCGCTCCCCATTCGGTTTAAAGATTTTACACCCAACCGCGAATTATATCTTGAAATAATTAAAACTGGTCTTCCTTCACTGTGCAGGCAGAGCTTGGCAACCATATTGATTATTGTACTTAATATAGCTGCTGCTGCTTATGGAGACGCTGCCGTCGCCGCATTTTCTATCGTAAATCGCGTTATTTTTATAGTAGTTTCAATATTGATCGGTTTTGGTCAAGGTTATCAGCCAGTATGCGGGTTTAACTACGGAGCAAGGTGTTATAATCGGGTTATCGATGGCTTTTGGTTTTGTGTCAAAGTTTCTATAGTAGGGATGGCAATATTCGCGGTTTTTGGGGTAATTTTTGCTCGGAAAATCATAGCTGCTTTTCGTAAAGACGATATGGAGGTCATACTGATTGGTGCACTTGCCCTACGCCTACAATGTGTGACTCTTCCATTAATCGCTTGGGTCATACTTTGTAACATGCTCACACAGAGCATCGGAGCTTTTATCAGTGCGGTTTTATTGTCAGTAGGAAGAGAAGGTTTATTTTTTCCTGCCGTTAATCTTTATCCTTCCGCGTTTTATGGGAATATTGGGTGTACAGTTGTCACAGCCAATTGCTGCCCTGCTCAGCTTTGTAGTAGCACTACCTGTTGGCGTTAGCGTACTAAATAAACTAAAAAAAATGTCGCAGACCAATTATCTGCATAGTAAAAATTGAAGGTCCTTATTAATGGAGTATTTCTTAGTTTATTAGACACTACCATATAAATTTATCTATGGTGCAAAAAAGATGACTTTTAAAATGCCAACTTATTATAGAATTACAAAACACAAAAGCCACCAAATGGTGGCTTTTAGTGGATCTATAATAAATGTTGGGGTAACCGAGTAATCGGAAGCTCCAAC
>JAAYHT010000070.1 GCA_012735285.1 Clostridiales bacterium
ATCTATAGACTTTACTAATGCTCCTAGAAGCACTATATTCATTGTTTTAATGCTACCTACTTTTTCAGCAATTTCAGCAGCCTTAAATACCAGCGTATCTATTTTTGAAGATAGTTCCTCTAATATATTTTCAGGGTATTTAGCCACACCCATCTGTATTGGGGCAGAGGGAATCTCGTAGTCGTTAATTACCATTTTGCCATCTTCTTTTAAATAATCAGCCCAGCGTAACCCTTCCATCTTTTCAAAGGCTACTATCAAGTCCGCCTCACCTTTCCCTATTATCGGAGAGTAAACCTTTTTTCCGAAGCGAACTTGGGTACTAACATTACCACCACGTTGGGACATTCCGTGTATTTCTGACATTTTGACATCATAACCAGCTTCGACCAAGCCTTCAGATAGGATCTTACTGGCTAAGATAGTTCCCTGTCCCCCTACGCCTACTAACAATATATTCTTTACGTCACTCATTATTATCCTCCAGCTAAACTATTTTAATCGACTAATTTTATTGCGTCAAATGGACAAACTTGGTAGCAAATAGAACATCCAGTACAACTATCAGCATCAATTACTATTTGCTCTCCTGAGATAATGGCTGGGCACCCAGTTCTAACACAAATTTTACATTTGGTGCATTTGTCTTGTACTATCTCATATTTTTTTGACGAAAGATCAAATTCTTCTTTATCTTGCTCGCTGAATTTTTTAAGTACACAAGGCCATTTTGCAATTATTACTGTTGGCTCATCCTTGGATAAAGCATCAGTTAGTGCTTCATCAGTAGCTTTTAAGTCTAATGGGTTTATAATATAGATATTTTCTACTTTAATTCCTATAGCTTTGCATAGCAAAGGGATATTTACTTCTACGGTAGGTTCTCCCATTAGTGTATAACCGGTACCCGGATTTTCTTGATGCCCTGTCATTCCTGTTATTCTATTATCTAGAATTACAGTAACACTATTACCCTTGTTATAAACCACATCCATTAGGCTTGTAACGCCAGAATGGAAAAATGTTGAGTCTCCAATAACTGATACAACCTTAGTATCAGAGCCTATACGTTCAAATGCTTTTGAGGCTCCATGGCCTGCACTTATACTTGCTCCCATACAGATACATGTGTCCATGGCAGATAAGGGTGCAGCAGAGCCTAGAGTATAGCATCCTATATCTCCGGTTATCATTACATTCTTTTTCTTTCTCAGCGCATAGAAAAACCCTCTATGAGGACATCCTGCACATAGTGTCGGTGGTCTTACAACTGCTTCTTGTTCCACTTCCACAGTCTTCTTTTCTTCTCCGAAAATCGCTTTAGAAATAATATCTGGGTTTAATTCATCCATTTCAGGAATGACTTCTTTTCCAATGCAGTCAATACCAATAGATCTTACAAAGGTCTCTATGTATGGGTCCATTTCTTCAATTACATAAAGCTTCTTAACTTTACTTGCAAATTCGCGAATCAAATCTTCAGGCATGGGATAAGTCATGCCAAGTTTTAAATATGAAGCTCGATCTCCAAAAACTTCCCTTGCATATTGGTAAGCGACACCAGAGCTAATAACGCCTATTTCGCTATCCTTATACTCCGCAAAGTTTATATGTGTCTTATTGGAATACTCCTTCATATCTGCTATACGTTTTATGAGGTTTCGTCTCATCACTTTCCCGTTAGCAGGTGTGGCTACGTACTTTTTGATATTTTTTTCATACTTCTTGTATTCATGCTCTACCCTATCATTTAGCTCAACGAGGCCTTTGCTGTGACATATTCTAGTAGTAACTCGCAGCAATACAGGAGTATCGAATCTTTCAGATAGCTCAAAAGCTAACTTGGTAAAATCCTTTGCTTCCTGGCTATCAGAAGGCTCCAACATCAATATTTTAGCGGCAGTTGCATAATTCCTATTATCCTGTTCATTCTGAGAACTGTGCATTCCAGGGTCATCTGCGGATACTAAGACGCATCCACCGTTAACACCTGTATACACAAAAGTAAATAAGGGGTCAGCTGCTACATTAACTCCTACATGCTTCATTGCAGCTAAAGACCTAACGCCTGCTATTGATGCTCCAATAGCAGCTTCTAAAGCTACCTTTTCATTTGGAGCCCATTCGCTATAAATCTCATCTTTATATTTAGCTATATTCTTAAGTATTTCTGTACTTGGAGTTCCCGGATATGCTGATGCAAAAACCAATCCGGCTTCATAAGCACCTCTAGCTATTGCTTCGTTGCCTGTCATCATCTGTTTCATTATTATTGCTCCTCTTCTCTGTCAATCGTTTTCTCTTTTTAAAATCAATTCTGCTTTTTTTCTATATTTAGTCTCATTCTCTTTATCCTCAATTTCTTTATATATATCTGCTAACTCCAACATGCTTTCCACATGCGAAGGATTTAATCTTAGTGCCTTTTTAAAACATTCTATGGCTTTATCTTTCTTATGGGTTCTACAATAGGCTACGCCTAAATAATATGATAGTGGCCACCAATCATGGAATCTTGAGTTGGTAAAGGGTTCTAAAATTTCAATACCTTCATGCCAGCGACCTGCCAATACGGCAGTATATCCTTTTTCTATCTGTACAGGTTCTTGTATTTGTTGTATGCGATGGCGAATCTCATTTTTATCTTTACGATGCATGCTTCTTCTTAAAAATTCTTCCCAGACAAAACATGCTTTTTGATAAAGCCCCATATTTAAATATGCATACCCCAAATAGTAATAGGCTTGGGCAAATTTAGGATGAACTTCAGTCAATAGTTCAAAATATTCAATAGATTCAGCCTTATATCTACCTATGAGTTCTTCATTGTGTGAGTTCAAATACTGCTCTCTACAAACTCTGGCATAGCTATACATAGCATGTAAATAGTCAGGTTTCAATACCAGGATCGCTCTGAAATATATGGTGGCGTGATCATATTCTCCCTTTTCCGCAAGGTCACGCCCCTTTTTTAATATACCTTCCAGGATCCTGTAAGTAAAATTTTGGTTCATGTATTCCACATATTGCGGGACATATTTAAACTCTGGATCAATACCCATTACCCAGACTATGTTGTCTGCTATGCGATTTGGCTTTAAGCCTTCTCCACTCTTAAATGCTTCTAAATCCTCTTTGCGTAAAGGAATAGGAACACCTTTCATAAAATCAATTCCAGCTCTTTTGATATATTCGGGAGATAACTCATCGAATACAAATAGTTTTAAATATTTCTTTAAATATTTTTTTATTCGATCTTCCTTCTCTTGAAAAGGAGGAAGTACAGGTGCTTTAGGAGATATTCTACTCTTCTTATTTACATTTTCACCCATTTTGTAAATTGGTTTTTTTGGCCTATCCAACTTCGTATCGGTTTTTGGTGCTCCTA
>JAAYHT010000071.1 GCA_012735285.1 Clostridiales bacterium
CATCCACCCTATCGATTTTTCCTTCTATGATTAATTGCTGCCCCCCTATATCCACACTAATAGGAGGAAATATTTTATCCTCTCCTAATCCAAAGCTGCCTTCAAAGAAGACTTCCTTTATTCTCCCCTGTCGAACATGTTCTACAAGAACCCAGGCTGCCTTTCTGCATACCTCTTTCATTCTTGATGTACGGTAGCGTTCCTTTTCACCTGAAACCAGCATACCTTCTCTATATTCTTCCGCTATTTCTTCCATCAGCCCATCTATAAGTTTGTCACACTCTTCCTTAATAAGTTTCATCCAGGGTGAATTACTATCGGTTAGATCTAGGTCTTCAACAGTTAGGCGCTGGGAGCACCTCATCAGGCACTCATGGTAAACGTCCCCCGCTTCCCTTCCTGCCACCTCGAAAACCCTTCTTTCATCGGGTGCAAGTCCGTATAGAACAAAGTGTGCAAAGGGGCATCTTGAAAACCTCTCAAGTCTTGAAGGACTTAATGATAAGCTTTCACCTTTTCTTTTAAACAAATTGTTAACCAGATCCTTTTCCAACTTATCTAAGCGATTGTTAAACAGGAGTCCCCGTTTTAACATAGAAAGACATTTATCATCATTCTCTTTATACCAGTTATAGGCGGCCTGCCAGACCTCTTCAGGCTCACCCTCGTTATCAAAGGCCTCCCGCAGTGCTTCCGCCATATACTTTACACTGCTACCTGGCCTTTCTATAAGTTTCAATGGATCATCTGAGTTTTGAATGTCCTTTTCAAGTTCAATATCTGGAAACAGCCTTCTAAGCTTGTTTAGTATAATTGAAGGCCGGATTTCCTTACCTTCTAAATCAGAAGCTGAATAGCCTATCCAAAGATATTGTTCGGGCTTCGAAAGGTTCTTGTAAATCGCCAGCCTTTCCTCCATGATTCGCATATCGTCATTCTTGCAGATTTCTATATCCTTGTTTAATAGCAAGCTTCTCTCATCCTGGCTTAACAGATCATCTCCCTGAGGCATGGCAGGAAGCACACTGTCATTTGCCCCTATTACCAACAAAGCCTTTATCTTACCTACCCTTGTACGCTGCATAGTACCTACCACAACCTGATCTAGGGTAGTTGGTATTAAACCAAGTTCAATCGATTCAAACCCTGCCTTTAACATTCCTGCATAGTCTTTAACAGAGATATTGTGATCACCAATCAGCTCTATCAACTGTTCAAAAAGCCCCAGTATGCTTTCCCAAATTTGCTGCATTTCTAAAACGATGTCGTATTGATATTCCTGGTCGAGACCTTCTACTAATTTATCAATTTTCCCGGGCAATTCGACATCGTCATGGAGGAAATCATAAAGTACCTGTGTTTTTTCTCTCACACTTTTCGCCTTAGTGAAACTGTCTTTAAATGAAGATATGAAATCAAAAAAGTGTTTTCTTAGCTGGTTAAGGCGATTAAAATCTTCTTCATCATATTCATTTTTACCATATTTGAAATCCTTGCCCCATCTATTCCCATAGATCTTATACTTGACAGCATAGTTTTCTAAATCCTCGTAATCATTTTCCTCAATCGGACAGAATCCTGTCTTCATCAAGCGAAATACGTCATCATAAAGCCAGCCCTCAGTTATACAGTCAAGAAGGGAGGTAATAAATACTATGGCGGGATTATGCAGGACCCTACGCTTTTGGTCTAAGAAGAAGCTGATACCGTACTCTTCAAAAACTCGTTTAATAATAGGTGCCCTTGTTTCCATATCATTGCATATAACTGCGATGTCTCTATATCTTAATCCCTTTTCTCTGACAAGCTTACAGATAAAAGCTGCTGCAGTCTCAGCTTCGGAATAGTAGTTTGCAGCACGGCAGAATATTATATTATCACTAGGGCCTTCAAAGACTTCAAAGGGATAGGCAAAAAGTTCTCTTTCAAGATGCTCTAAAGAAGAAGATCTATGTATCAAAGGCTCCTCTAATTTTTGTTTAACGGTTCTATAATCCCCTGACTTTAGCCTTTCCATCATGTCCCTTGTCAACTTAAAAAGCTCCGAATCCTTAGAGCTGTCATCAGAGGTCAGCACTATGCTTACCCCCTTGCTGTTTTTGATAAGCTCTTTTATTATCTCAATTGTCTTAGGGGTAAAAGAATCAAAACCAGAGATCCAAAACTCAGTTTTTTTTACTAAACTTGATTTACCTATATTTGATACAAACAGGCTTACAAAGTCCTCAGTATCAATATATTTTCCTCTGATCTCTTCATCATACTTTTCATATATCCTATATATATCCCTGAGTTTCCTCTTTAGCAGATTGTCATCTTCTAGTGTTTCAATAATATCTTTAAGAGCAGTTAAATCGGTATTGTACTGCTTGAGCTCAGAAATTAAATTATTCGTCATATCTATAAAGGAATGAGATTGCCCCATTCCTTTAAACACTTCTAAATTATTATCCTCTTCATTTATGATTTTAGAAAGAAGCATATGACGCCCATGCTTATCGATATGTACACGAGCACTTCCACCGGTTTGTTTTAATACCTTGCCTGCCAACCTGTTTATGGATAATATCTCAAGGTCGATAAATCCAACAGTTTTAAGATAGCTGAAGGCATTGCGCTCAGCCTGAAGTGTATATTGATCAGGCACCAACAGAATAACACGTTTAGCACTGTCAGGCTTACCAATATTGGCTAAACTCTTTTTAATTTCTTCGAACATGTACTTGTCTTTATCGACATTTTCTCTTCCGTAATAAAGTTTGAGCATCTATTACTCCTTGGTACTTATAATTTCGAATAAATCTTCAGGTTTCTCTATTATGTAATCCGGTCCATTTGGTCCCTCAATTTCATCCTTGGATACGGCTACCTGCCAGCCCACAAGCACAGATTTCACACCTGCGTTCTTTGCGCATAATATATCGAACATTGTATCGCCTAGCATTATAGATTCTGAATTCCTCGAACAAAGTTTATTTAACGCAATATTAAGAGGCTCCGGGTGGGGTTTATGTTTGTCGGTGTCATCACAGGTAACCAGACAATCTATGTAGGGTGCCAGGCCGAATTTTTCTAAACCCTGTCTGGTGGTATCCCCTACCCTTGAGGTTACCAAGCCTGTCTTATAATCCATCTCCTTGACTTTCTGCACCAACTCTACCATTCCGGGAAAGGGCTCGATCATTTCGTTGAAGTTCTCCCTTAGGTAGCTCCTGTAGATCTCCACCGCTTCCTCAACAGGAATTTCAGGAAACATCTTTTCCATCGTAACATAAAGGGGCTCGCCAAAGGTTGCAATAATACTTTCTACCGGCCTTTCCTTGCCTTCTATAGTGCGGAAGGTATGCTGCCAGGACTTTATTACCACATCATTTGTATTCATTATTGTTCCATCAAAATCGAAGATTACCGTGTTGATTTTAGCCATTCTAACTCCTCTTATTATATTTTCATAGTAAGTGATACCTTCTCCCTTTCACGATCCACAGAGATTACCTTAACCTTAACGGTATCACCAATGCTGACAACATCCAAAGGATGTTTTACATATTTATGACTAAGCTCAGATATATGGACTAGGCCGTCATTTTTTATACCAATATCTACAAATGCTCCAAAGTCGACCACATTGCGTACTGTACCTGTCAGCTCCATATCAGGCTTAAGGTCTTCAATTGACAGTACATCGTTTCTAAAGACAACTTTAGGCATATCTTCCCTTGGGTCCCTTCCAGGTTTTTTAATCTCATTTACTATGTCAGTCAAAGTCATGGTACCCACGCCCAAAGCTTCAGCCATCTTTTCAATGCTGCCGAAGGTTTCAACTATCAATTTATCTATGTTCTTCACGCCACCCTTTAATATCTCAGCCTTTTCAATCCCCAGTTTTTCAAGCATAATTTCAGTTACTTCATAGGATTCGGGATGTACTGCTGTGGCGTCTAAAGGATTGTCACCATCTGTAATTCGCATGAAGCCTGCGCACTGCTTGAAGGTTTTTTCTCCAAGTTTTGCTACCATCAACAGTTGTTTTCTGTTTTTGAACTTACCGTTTACTTCGCGGTAAGCCACTATGTTCTTTGCAATTGCACTGTTTATTCCAGAAATATAGGAAAGAAGTGAAGGGGATGCGGTGTTTAAATCCACACCCACTCTATTTACACAGTCTTCAACTATATTTGTCAAGGCATTTTCCAATAGTTTCTGGTTGATGTCGTGCTGATATTGACCCACACCTATATGTCTTGGATTGATTTTAACCAGTTCAGATAGTGGGTCCTGAAAACGTCTTCCTATTGATAAAGTTCCCCTGGTTGTAACATCCAAATCGGGATACTCTTCTGCTGCAAGCTTAGAAGCAGAATAGATAGAAGCTCCTGCTTCATTGACTATAGTATAATGCAAGTCATCTAGACCTGATTCCTTAATCAGTTCAGCAACGAAAAGCTGGGTTTCCCTTGAAGCCGTTCCGTTACCAATAGCGATTACATTTATATTATGCTTTACTATCATAGATGTTAATATTTTCTTGGCACCAACAACATCATTTTTAGGTTCGTTAGGATAGATGGTGTCAAATTCTAATAGTTTTCCGGTTTCATCTAAAGCTGTAAGCTTACAGCCTGTCCTGAATCCCGGGTCTATAGCAAGAACCCTGGTATTTTTAACAGGAGGCGTCATCAAGAGTTTTTCAGTATTTTTAGCAAATATCTTTACAGCGTTGTTTTCCGCACGCTCAGTCAGTATATTTCTAATCTCCCTTTCAATTGAAGGGGCCATGAGACGCTTATAGGCATCCTCAACTGTAGCCTTCATTATATCTAAGAAAATGCTTTGCTTATTTACAATAAAAGCATCTTCTATAATTTCAATGACCTTTTCTAAGGCTACATTAATTTTAACCTTTAGCTTCTTTTCCCTTTCCCCTCTGTTTATCGCCAGTATCCTATGATCAGGAATCTTTTTAACCGGCTCCTCATATTCCTTATACATGTCATATACTGTTTTTTCATCGGGATCGACTGCTTCTGTAACTATCTTTCCATGTTCATAAGTATAGTTCCTCAGCTCCTGGTTTAAGTCAGGATCGTCTGCTATGATCTCTGCTATGATATCAGCCGCGCCTGAAAGGGCTTCTTCCACCGTTTCAACCTGGTCTGATAGAAAATCTTGAGCAAAGTCTTCAGGACTACCTGTATTATGCTCCATAGCTTTTATTATCAAAGCCAAAGGCTCCAGTCCCTTTTCCTTTGCCTTCGAAGCTCTGGTCGCCTTTTTCTTTCTAAAGGGTTTATATAAATCCTCTACACGCTGGAGCACTTCCGCTTCTAGGATTCTCTCTTTTAACTCCTCTGTCAGCTTTCCCTGCTCGTCAATAAGGCGTATTACCTCTTGTTTTCTCTCTTCAAGGTTTCTAAGGTATTTAAGCCTTTCATCAAGATCCCGCAGGGTCTCATCAGTAAGGCCTCCTGTAGCCTCTTTTCTGTACCTGGCTATAAAGGGAATTGTATTACCCTCGTCTATAAGTTTTATGGTAGCCTCCACTTGGGAAAGCCTTAATCCGAATTCTTTTGCAATTCTTTCTACAATCATATTTGCCATCCTATTTTTGTTTTAGTTTTTCGTTTATAAAATAGTCTAAATCCCCATCCATAACTGCATTAACGTTGCCAACCTCCGCATTGGTGCGATGGTCCTTTACCATAGTATAGGGATGGAAAACATAGGACCTGATTTGGTTCCCCCAGCTAATCTCGCTGTAGTCACCTTTTAGCTCTTCAATCTTATTCTTCTGCTCTTCCTTGGCTATTTCCAAGAGCTTGGCCTTTAAGATCCTCATGGCAACTTCCCTATTCTGATGCTGAGACCTATCATTCTGGCAGGATACTACAATATTAGTGGGGATATGGGTGATTCTAACAGCAGAATCCGTCTTATTGACATGCTGTCCTCCCGCTCCGCTTGCCCGGAAGGTATCAATTCTAAGATCATCAGGGTTGATCTCTATTTCTATATCATCATCTATCTCAGGGATTACATCCACCGATGCAAAAGATGTATGCCTTCTGCCGGAGGAGTCAAAGGGTGATATCCTGACTATCCTATGAACACCCTTTTCATTCTTGAGGTATCCGTAGGCATACTCACCTTCTACAAAGATGGTGGCATTCTTAATGCCTCCCTCTGTATCATGCTGAAGATCCCAGACAGCAACCTTGTAGCCCTTATCCTCTGCCCATCTGGTGTACATCCTAAGAAGCATCTCCGCCCAATCCTGGGCATCTAAACCTCCGCTTCCTGAATGAATCGAGAGAATAGCATTATTAACGTCATACTCTCCATCCAGCATGGTCTTGATACGGACCCTCTCTAGATTATCTGTAAAGGATTTATATGAGTCTTCAATCTCAGGAAGCAGATCTGCCTCCTCTTCCTCCTCAGCAAGTTCTATCATCAGTTCCAAATCTTCCAGACTGCTCTCTAAAGATTTAAATTCATTTAGTTTGTTCTCTAAAACCTTTTTATCCTTTAAAACTTTTTGGGCATGTTCATGATCATCCCAAAAGCCTTGCTTCTCAATCTCGCTATCTAAAACTTTGAGCTTTTCATTTAGACCCTGGAGGTCAAAGAGACTCCCCTAGTTCTCTTAAAGTTTGCGCCTTGTTACTTAGCTCATACTTAATCTGTTCTAATCCTACCATTAATTCACTTCCTTTATTGCTCCACAACATTTTTTATATTTCTTCCCGCTGCCGCAGGGACATGGATCGTTTCTTCCTACAGTCGGCGCCTTCCTCACAGTTTCCTGCTTCTTAGGTCTATCGGGCACCTTGGTCGCCTTGGGTATTTGAGGTTCGCTGTCAGCTGTATCCTCTGCATCGTCCCTGAAGTCCTCTTTAATACCCCTTCCCAGCACAGCAACCTGCCTTCTTTCTGTCCTAGTCTGAACCGTTACATTGAAGCAGAATCTGACTGTATCTTCCTTGATGGCTCTAATCATAAGATCGAACATCTCAAAACCTTCGTTAGCATAGGCTGCAGCAGGATCCTCCTGTCCCAGAGCCCTCAAGCCGATTCCATGCTTAAGCTGATCCATGGCATCTATATGATCCATCCACTTGTTGTCAACTACCCTTAGAAGGATCATTCTCTCAAGCTCACGCATACGCTCGATGCCAATCTCTTCTTCTTTTGCCTGATAAGCCCTTTCAACCAGTTCCATGGTATCTTCAAGTAGTTTGTGTTTATTAAGCCCATGTATATCATCTTCTGTGTATGAATAACCTTCAAAGCCTCTAATAATTCTTCTGATTGAGTTCTCCAGTGCTTTCAGATCCCATTCCTCAGCATATTTTGAAGCATTGGTGTAGAATTCAATCTGCTCAGAGACTATTTCTTCTGCCATAGACATTATGTGGTCTCTTAAATCTTCACCCTGAAGCACTCTGCTCCGCTCATTGTAGATTATCTCCCTTTGCTTGTTCATTACATCGTCATATTGCAATACATATTTACGGATTGAGAAGTTCCTTCCTTCAACCCTCTTCTGAGCATTCTCGATTGACTTAGTTAGCATGCCTGCCTCTAAAGGAACATCCTCTTCCATTCCTAGTTTTTCTACGAGTCCCTGAATCCTGTCCCCTCCAAAACGGCGCATAAGCTCATCTTCTAGAGAGATAAAGAATTGGGTTGTACCAGGGTCACCTTGACGTCCCGAACGACCCCTAAGCTGGTTATCGATTCTCCTTGATTCATGGCGTTCTGTTCCTAGAACAAAAAGTCCTCCCAGGTCAACAATTTTCTGCCTTTCCTCAGGAGAGCAGTCCCTACCGCCTAAAATAATGTCTGTTCCACGGCCTGCCATATTGGTGGCAATTGTTACTGCCTTATATCTTCCAGCCTCTGCAATGATCTCGGCTTCTCTTTCATGATGCTTGGCGTTTAATACGTTATGCTTTATTCCCCTTCTCTTTAAGAGGGCACTTATTAGCTCAGATTTTTCTATGGAAATAGTACCTACGAGTACGGGCTGTCCCCTTTCATAGCATTCCTGAATGCGGTTTACAATGGCTGTAAACTTGCCCCTTTCTGTTCTATATATCGAATCCTCCAAATCAACCCTTCTTACAGGCTTATTGGTAGGAATAACTACAACATCCATATTGTAGATTTCACGGAATTCGTCTTCCTCTGTCTTGGCTGTACCCGTCATACCGGCAAGCTTCTTATACATCCTGAAATAGTTTTGAAGAGTAATAGTTGCAAGGGTCTTTGATTCCTGACGGACCGTCAGACCCTCCTTAGCCTCAATAGCTTGGTGAAGTCCGTCGCTATAGCGTCTTCCGAACATCAGTCTGCCGGTAAATTCATCTACAATAACTACCTCTCCATCCTTGACAATATAGTCTACATTGCGCTTCATGAGATTATGGGCCTTCAAGGCCTGTATTACGTGGTGGTTTATCTCCATGTTTTCAGGATCAGAGAAGTTATCTATCTTGAAGAACTTTTCACATTTGGTTACACCCTCTTCAGTAAGGGCAACGGTTTTTTCTTTTTCATCAACAGTAAAGTCAAAGCCCTTTGTAAAGCCTGCAACAAACTTATTTGCTATCTGATAAAGTTCTGTTGACTTTTCGCCCTGGCCAGAAATGCTCAGGGGAGTCCTGGCTTCGTCTATCAATATGCTGTCGACTTCGTCTATTATCGCATAGTTGAGTCCCCTCTGAACCATATGTTCTTTATAGATCACCATGTTGTCCCTTAAGTAATCGAAACCAAATTCATTATTGGTACCGTAGGTTATATCTGCCTGGTAGGCAGCCTTTCTCTCTTCTCCAGTAACATCGTGGACAACACAGCCTACAGTCAGTCCTAAAAACTCATATATCTGGCCCATCCAGTCCCTGTCTCTTTTAGCAAGATAGTCGTTTACAGTTACCACATGGACTCCATTTCCTTCAAGGGCATTTAAGTATACGGGCAGGGTAGCCACCAAAGTCTTACCTTCCCCTGTTTTCATCTCTGCAATCCTGCCCTGATGGAGCACTACTCCACCCATGAGCTGGACCCTGAAATGTCTCATATTTAGAACCCTTGATGCCGTCTCCCTTACCACAGCAAAAGCCTCTGGCAGGATATCGTCAAGTGTTTCCCCCTGAGCCAGCCTCTGTTTGAATATATCGGTCATCGCCCTGAGCTCTGCGTCGGTTTTTTTGGACATCTCAGGCTCAAGCGCCTCAATTTTATCTACGATTTTCTCGATTTTATTTAACTCTTTAGTATTTAAATCTCCGAAAATCTTTTCTAATAATCCCATTATTTAATATTCCTTTCTTCTCATAAACCCTAGCTTTATCAAGCTTTTAGTATATCATAGTGCTTATAAAAAATCAAAAAGGGCTAACGCCCTTTTATGTTATTTTTTCGATATTTTTCAATCTTCTTTTTGACCATAGAAAGCGTCATAAATTGCCCTAATCGCAGTTTCTAAATCAGAGTTCTGAACACCTACGATAATGTTCATTTCACTGGAACCCTGGTCAATCATTCTGACGTTTACCCCGGCTTTATAGAGTGCTCCAAACAGGGTTGCTGAAACGCCAAGTCTCCTGTTCATCCTCTCGCCAACGGTAGCTATCAATGCCATATCGTCGTAAACTTCTAGGCTGTCGGGAGCTAGCCTTCTCCTCATCTCTTCTATGATATCATCTAACTTCCCGTTTAACTTCTTCTTCGATATTACTATCGATATGGTATCGATACTGCTTGGCAAATGCTCAACCGGTATTCTATAGTCCTCAAGTATGCTCAGAGCCCTTCTAATAAAACCGGGTTCTGAACTCATCATATTCTTATAAATCGCAATTACAACGAAGTCCTTGCTTCCAGCTATTCCAGTTACTATTTCACCATTCCTGTAACCTTCAATGTCAGCTACAATAGTTGTTCCAGGATGGGTCGGATCATTAGTGTTTCTGATGTTTATCGGAATGTTGCTTTCGCGAACCGGGTAAATCGCATCTTCGTGAAGCACATTTGCTCCCATATATGATAACTCCCTGAGCTCTTTGTATGAGATGACATCTATATGCTTCGGATTTTTAACGATCTTTGGATCGGCAACCATAAAACCGGATACGTCAGTCCAGTTTTCATAGACATCGGCATTTACGGCCTTTGCCACCAATGACCCTGTTATGTCGGATCCACCTCTTGAAAAGGTCTTAATTTCTCCATTTAATTTGGTTCCATAGAAGCCAGGTATAACTGCCCTTTCATGCTTTGACAGCTCTTCTTTAAGCCTCTTGTCAGTCTCATCATCTAGCAATCTACCCTTATCGTCAAAGCAGATTAAACCAGCCGCATCTACGAAATCATAACCTAGGTAGGCTGCTGTAAGCTTGGCAGTCAGGTATTCGCCCCTGCTTGCAATATAGTCTTCAGAAGCACCTGCCCTAATATTGCTCTCGATCTCAGCGAATTCACTTGTCAGGTCCACATCAACCCCCAGGTTGATCTCCATAGCTAGAAATCTATCGCTGATTACCTGAAATATCTGCTCAAATCCAAGATTATGATCAATATGAGCCTTTAACAAATAGAGCAGGTCTGTAACCTTGTTATCTTCGCTAAAGCGCTTTCCTGGCGCCGACACAACTACATATCTTCTCTCCTGGTC
>JAAYHT010000072.1 GCA_012735285.1 Clostridiales bacterium
ATATATTTCTGAACATAGCTGACAATGGATTCTTCTTCAGTTTTTTAGCCCTCTTTAGTAACTTAGGTTTGGTGTTCATTCCGGGATATCTGTGAACGACGTCGACTAGCATATTAAGGATTTTACCTACCTCTTCACCCTCAGCTATCCCTGCCTCAATAAGATCTCTGCCGTTAATAGCCAGATCCTCTAAGTACATAGGATCTTTGCATTTTTTGATATCGTCCAGTAAATAATAGCGTGATTCGATACGATATCCGGGAATATCATATACATTACGTTGTTGTTTAGTAACACTATCTAAAAACTCATAGGTCTCCATTCCATTTTTATATATAAAGCGCTTTAATAAATATCTATCCCCAGAGGAGAAATATAGATCTTCCAATAATTCAATAGCGCTTTTGAATTTTTTAGCCATCTTACCGCTATAATTCATGTGCTCAATTATTTTATAAGCGCTTTTTTTGTCAAAACAGAGAATTAGAAGGGTCATCCTTAAATCTAATTGCTGCCTAGATTTATCAATTGTTTGAATAAGCTGCTTAAAGTCACCTTGAACCTCTCTACCCTTTGGAGGATAACTGTCACCAAGAATTGCCGGCATTACATTTGCTGCCACGCACATCCTAAGCGCCTTACCGGTATTCTTTGTTACCATCAGCCTCTCAAATTCCTGGCGCCTCCTATCCATACTGATATGCTCCAATTCTTGGGCATTATCCTGCATGGCCTTAAATGTATCCATATGGATATCACAGTCCAATTGGCCAGCAATCCGAATTCCCCTCAGAATCCTTAACGGATCTTCATTCAGCCTCTTATCAGGATCGCCGATAACCCTGATCAACTTTTCCTCTAAGTCTTTTTTACCGTTAAATGGATCAATTAGTCCTTTTTCGAGATTATATGCCATTCCGTTTATTGTGAAATCCCTTCGTAAAAGATCTTCTTCAATGCTATCCGTAAATATTACTTCATCCGGTCTCCTATGATCTGAATAATTTCCATCGATTCTAAGGGCAGCCACGTCTGCTTCCACATCCCCTACCCTAACCCGTACTACGCCGAATTTTTCACCGGTTAGGTCTGATTGTGGGAACAACTCTGACACCATCTTAGGAGGTGCATTGCTTGCCAGATCCCAATCTAGGGGCTCTATGCCCAGCAAAAGGTCGCGAATGCTACCTCCTACAACATATGCTTGATATCCTTTATCTTCAATAGTCCTTAGTATTTTTTTTATCTCCTCAGGCAGCTTAATCATATCCCTCTCCCTTATAACGGTTTATATAATCTCCTACTGTTTAAGGTCCATACCTTATCTGAAAACTCTCCTGGTTTAACACCCAGTAAAGCTTCTTCCATATCATACATCCTGGCATCTATCACATCTAAATAGTGCAGAATTTCAGCCTCTGGAAACATTGGCCTTCTAGGACTGCCGAATTCCGGTTCATAGTGATGAGATAATATCATATGTTGAAGCATAATGCTTCTTTCTTTATCAATACCTATTTCATCAGCTAAGCGATCGATAGTTTTAACGCCCTGGACTATGTGACCTAAGAGTTGGCCTTCAAAAGTATAGTCTGTAGCTACACCTATTTCATTTGAATCTATTTCATTGAGTTTTTCAATATCGTGGATTATAACACCCGTTACCAATAGATCTTTATTTAAATGAGTATATACCATGCAGAATTTTTCTGCCATCTCCAACATTCGCTTAACATGATACAAAAGTCCTGCCATTTCAGCATGATGGTTCTTAACAGCTGCAGGGTAATACATAAGCTTCTCACGATTTATTGACAGCACCCTCTTACAAAGAGCCTTTAGCTCTTCATCCTCCATCTTATCTACAACACCATTTATGAAATCTAACATGTCTTCGGCCTTTTCAGGAGCAGTTTTTATAAAATCCCCCAATTCAACCTGATCCTGAGGGACAGCCTTTCTTATACGCATAATCCTTAGCTGTTTCAAGCCGTTCCATTCGGTAACCTGCGCTTTAACTTTGACTATATCGTTAACTTCTATTTTATTTAAAGAATGTAGTTCGGTATCAGCCACATCCCATTTTTTCGCAGTTATCTCGCCGGTTTTGTCTCCCAGCAACAAATCTAAATATTGCTTTTTATTAGAACCTAGCTTTACAGCAATCGACTTAACCATAAAAAAATCTTGTATCTCATCATCAGTGTTTAGGAAACTGATGTAGTTTTCTTTCATTTTAAACCCCTCCCTCTTTTCAATAGATATATTATATACCAAAAATAAACTATAGTCCTTAATAAATTATTTATACTTTAAATTTGAAATATTGTCAACAAATTACAGTATGGTATATTTGAAAGGCCATGAGCATTATGGCTAATGGCCTTAATTTTTATAGACATTCTTTAAACTTTTCAATGACATAATCTATATCTTCCTTACTCACATTAAGGTTTGTAACGAAACGCCATTCTCCTTCTTCTATTCCTGATATCTTAATACCGTTTTTCCTAAAATGCTCAACTAGCTTTTGTTCAGGGATAACCTCATCGTCCATTTCAAAAAACACCATATTTATGTCCAAACGATCATCCTTTACATGTACCCCTGGAATTCTAGAAAGTTGATCAGCTAAATATGCTGCATTCCGGTGATCTTCAATTAGACGTTCGGTCATCTTTTCTAATGCTATTATACCTGCGGCGGCTAATATACCTGCCTGTCTCATTCCACCGCCCATTAGCTTCCGGTTCTTTCTAGCTTTTTCAATAAATTCTCTGGTTCCTGCTACCATAGAACCTACAGGTGCTCCCAAGCCCTTTGATAGGCAGAACATTATAGAATCGCAGTATTTTGCAATATCTTTAGCGTCCACTCCAAGCGCAAGGGCTGCATTGAAGATCCTAGCCCCATCAAGATGCACCGGTATATTGTGTCTTTCCCCTATATCCTTTATTTCCTTAAGGTTATCCAAAGGTATTACTGTTCCCAAGCCGTGGGCATTTTCTACACAGATTAATCCTGTATGTGGATAGTGGATGTCCTCTTCACACCGTATAGCTTTTTCAACCTGTTTAGGATCCAGCATTCCATTTTTAGAAGGCAGCGTCCTTAGCTGCACCCCTGCAATAACTGCAGCTGCTCCTACTTCATGAAGTGTTATATGACAGTCCTCACCTAGGATAATTTCATCTCCCCTGTTTGTATGTGTCATCACGCAGAGCTGGTTTCCAAAGGTTCCGCTGGGAACAAACAAAGCCGCTTCCTTGCCCACCTTTTCAGCAGCTAATTTCTCAAGCCTATTTACTGTCGGATCATCTTGATAAACGTCATCCCCCACCTCCGCTTCAGCCATGGCTTTACGCATCTCTTCAGTGGGCATTGTAACAGTATCGCTTCTCAAATCAATATATCGCATTTTTTCCTCCTCATTCACCTATCCGCCTTAGGTAGTCTTCTAAAAACTTCTGGTCCTCTTTTTCGAGCTTATGTTCACCGGCAAGAGATTCAAGATGATGTGTAAACTCATGTTTTAAAGTTTGAGCAAGTTTCTTTTTAAGAGCGTCTCTACTTAGATGGCCATAGAGACGCTTAAAAGATCCGTAATAGATTACTATGTATCGCCCCATGCTTCTATTGCTGTGATACTCCCCCATCACATAGAGTTCATTGTTTCTACCTAGGGGATTTAATTTAGCCTGGGGCAGCAAAACAATACCTCCGTTTAGTTCTTTATAGAATTCCTGTGGAAATTCGGATGCTATCTCATTTAATATTATTTCAACTTCATCAATCTCAATCACAACGGAGCCTCCATCAGCCTCCTACTCCCACTCAATAGTAGCAGGAGGTTTAGGAGTTATATCATACATAACGCGATTTACCCCATCTACTTCGTCTATAATACGAAGTGTAATCTTATTTAACAACGAATAGGGTAATTCTGCTATGCTTGCTTGCATAGCATCACTGCTTAATACCGCACGCAGTACTATTGCCTGTTCATAGGTTCTCCTTCCGTCTACTACTCCTACGGATTTACAACCAGGACATACGGTGAAATACTGCCAAATGCTTTGTTCTAGACCTGCTTTTTTAATTTCCTCCCTGAATATGGCATCGGACTTTCTAACCATCTCTACCTTTTCCCTTGTTATCGCTCCTACTACCCTGACCCCAAGTCCAGGCCCTGGGAAGGGTTGTCTCCAAACTTGCTCCCTTGGTAGTCCTAATGCTTCACCTATTTCGCGTACTTCATCCTTATAAAGCCACTTAAGGGGTTCTACCAGTTCAAAGTCAAATTCCTCGGGTAATCCGCCCACATTGTGATGGGATTTTACTACACCTTTATCGGATTCACTTTCTATGATATCCGGGTAGATAGTTCCCTGTGCAAGGTAATCAATTTTGCCTAATTTCTTTGATTCATCCTCGAATACCCGGATAAATTCCTCACCTATAATCTTCCTTTTCCTCTCAGGATCTTCTACACCTTCAAGTTTATCAAAGAATCTATCTGATGCATCAATTGAAATCAGCTTCATATGAAACTGTTCCCCAAAGATTTCATTAACTAATTCCGGTTCTCCTTCTCTCATTAGACCAGTATTTACAAACATGCAAATCAGCTGATCTCCTACAGCCTTATGTACTAAGGCTGCACAAACCGAACTATCAACACCACCGCTCAAAGCACAGAGTACTTTTTTCTCTCCTACTTGTTCTTTAATCTTTTGAAGCATTACTTCTATATAAACGTCCAAACTCCCTGCAAAACCAGTTCTTTTGAATAATGTTTCTCTTTCCATAATTGATCTCCATTCCATATTAGAATTAAAAAGGCTCGCAATACAACTGAAAACAACTTTTTGGATAGCTACAGGCAGGACACCTTTTAGGTGCAGCCTTTGCCCATTCTAAATAACCACAATTCTTACAGTGCCAAACCGCCTCATTTTCTCTAGAGAAAATCTGTCCAGATTCTAAATCCCACGCCAAGGTTTCAAATCTTGCATCATGATTATTTTCAACCCTGCTGACTCTTTCAAACAGCTCCGCAATTTCATCATATCCTTCTTCCCTAGCTGTTTTAGCATATTCAGGGTACATTGAATTCCATTCCCTATTCTCTCCACTAGCCGCTTCCCTGATATTATCCAATGTAGACGGGATTTTTCCTCCTAAGAGCAACTTAAACCATATTTTAGCGTGTTCTATCTCATTTCTCGAAGTCTCTTCAAATATATCTCCAACTAGATTATAGCCATCTTCATAGGCCTTTTGAGAATAAATTAAATATTTTGCACCCGTTACTAATTCACTTTTCATTGCAGTTTGAAGGTTCTGATATGTTTTACTCTCCTTAAAGTCCATATAAGCCCTCCATAAATTAATGGTTTCGTATTAATCTATGAAGGACTAAATTTCTATGTGATTATATCACAGAAGACAATGGCAAGACAATTGAAATAACCACCCTTAGGTGGCTATTTTTATTCGTATCTGGTTTTGAAATTTATTTCCCTTGGTGTTTCTTTGCTTTCATCCTTCCATACAACCTTGCCTGGCGTTATACAATTTAGTACAGGACAAACATTGATACATAGGTGACATCCCACGCATTCATCATTGACTGAAGGCCTTCTCTTATCAAAATCCCAATTTATAGCTTGATGGGCAGCATCAAAACATGAAATATAGCATCTTCCGCAACCAATGCACTTTTCATGATCGATTTCTACAATAATTTTGAAGCTCCTATCTAACTCTTCAGCAGGTACTATATTAGGTAATGCTAGTCCTACCATCTCTTCTACCTTTTTATAACCCTGCTCCTCCATAAAATATGATAGGCCGCTTATCATATCTGATACAATCCTATATCCATACTGCATAACGGCGGTAGTTACCTGAACATTATGACATCCGACAAGAATATACTCTAAAGCGTCCCTCCAGGTCTCTATACCGCCGATTCCGCTCATCTGAATATCTTTTAATAATGGATGCTGTTTCATCTGGGTTATAAATCTGAGTCCAATGGGTTTTACAGCAGCACCGGAATAGCCAGATATTGATGATTTGCCGTTAACCACAGGCATTGCAGTCATAAATTCTAAATCAATATTAGTAATAGCTTTTATAGTATTTATAGCGGAAATTCCTTTGGCTCCTCCTTCTATTGCCGCAATAGCGGGAACTTCCATATTTCCAATATTCGGTGTCATCTTTGCAATAACGGGCAAATCGGTTTCCCTTGATACAGCCCTTGAATAATCTCTGACCAAATCCGGATTCTGTCCCACATCAGAACCCATCGCAGAACTTGTCATCTGTGGACATGAGAAGTTGCATTCTATGAGGTCTGCCCCTGCCTGGGTGACCATCTTCGAAAGCTTCTTCCACTCATCTTCACTGCTGCCCATGATGCTTGCCACAACAACCTTATCAGGGTAGTCCCTTTTTAACCGATGGATCGCCTGTAAGTTATCCTCTAAAGGTTTGTCCGATATCTGCTCCATATTTTTAAACCCTATCCAGGGGGTGGATTCCTTCGCATTATTATCAAACCTGGGTGAGCATTCATCCGCAATGAAAATACCTACGGTTTTAAAGAATACTCCTCCCCATCCCTCTTCAAAGGCTTTTTTAACCATATCATAGCAGCTCCCAACAGGAGAGGATGATAGGAAGAAGGGATTCTCACACTTAACACCTAAATATTCAATTGATAAGTCCATTTGCTTAGCCATACTAATTGACACCTTCTTTCTTTTCTAAATAGTCCATTATGCTTTTAGCTACGCTCTTTCCTTGAGCAACTGCCTCAACTACAGTTTTCCCACCGTTTACTATATCTCCTCCTGCAAATATTCCTTCTATGTTGGTAAAGCCTTTGTTTGGATCACAAGTAATCGTACCGTTTTCATTCAATTCTACGGGGGCAATCATTTTCATATCTTCAGCTTCCTGACCAATCGCGAATATTACGCTGTCTGCTTTCAGTTTAAGCTCAGAAAAATCATCAGTACCTTCAGCTATAAATCCTGTAACTTTACCATCTTCTCCGAGAATCTCTTTTGGTTTGAATTTAATATATATGCTGATGCCTAAGGACCTGACATATTCAATTTCAGCATTGTTTGCAGGGGCCTCTTCCATAGTTCTTCTATAAACTATAGAAACCCGATCTGCTCCTAGAAGTTTTGCAGTTGCGGCACAGTCCATAGCTACGTCGCCGCCACCTATTACTATTACATCCCCTTCAACTTTCATCTCACCATTTGATGATCTGGCATCCTTTAAGAAATCTATAGCATAGTGAACACCCTTTAAATCAATGCCCGGTATGTCAATTCTCTTTGATTTCCAAAGTCCAGCTCCTATAAAGAAAGCTTGAAATCCTTGCTCCTTTAATTCCTCAATCGTTACATCTTTACCTACTCTGGTATTCATTACGAACTCTACACCCAGTTCCTTTACCTTCTGTATATCGAAATCAACCACATCTTGAGGAAGCCTCGAAGGAAGAATTCCGTATGTTAATACACCGCCGGGTTTATCTAATGCTTCAAAGATCGTTACTTTATAGCCATTTCTGGCAAGAACGGATGCACAAGACAAGGATGCAGGGCCTGAACCAATGCAAGCAACCTTTTGTTTATCTGCTTTTGGAGCTTCTAATATCTTCATATTGAATTGTCTTTCCATATCAACTGCAAATGCTTGAAGCCTTCCAATTTGGATGGGCCTATCAATACCGGTTCTGCTACATGCCTCTTCGCACAATCTATCATAGGGGCATACTTTAGCAGTACAACCTCCGAGTATGTTAGCTTCCCTTATTGTAGCCGCAGCCCCTTTAAAATTTCTGAACCGAATGGATCTTATAAAATCTGCTGGCTTGGTATCGGCCGGGCAGCCCTTACTGCAGGGGGCATCATAACAAAGTACACAGCGAGCCGCTTCTTCCATAGCCGTCCTGATATTATATCCGTGAACTGCTTCGTCTAAGTAGCCTCTTTCTATTTCTTTACCCTGCAACTGATTCTTTTTAGTTACCTTACTCAAAGTCACTCCTCCTCTGTTTTTAAATAAAAAAATTAGGCAGAATGGTCATATACAGTAATATTGTTTCTATCTGCCTAGATAAAATACATAAAAAAGAAAGAGCACCAACTTTTATAGTCAGTGCTCTGTTAAATATATTAATAATTAGGGTTCTTTGTCAAATGTTGGGGTTAAATCCCGTAAGACTAAAGAAGTAGTAGATGATATGAAAATTTCGCAGGGTGGAGAAAATCTGCCCTGCATTTTCTTTTCCATTAAAGCAAGGGAATAGTTG
>JAAYHT010000073.1 GCA_012735285.1 Clostridiales bacterium
AAGCGGCGACTCCATAAAGGGTGTGGAAGATTTAAGAGGAAAGACCATTTATAGTGTGGGAAAAGGAACCACTCCTGAATTCTCTTTAAATTACATTCTCGCCGAAAACGGAATTGAACCCGGAACTGATGTAAATATTGAGTACAAAAGCGAAGCGACAGAGCTGGCTGCAATTCTTTCTCAGGCGGATAATGCCATTGCTGTACTTCCCCAACCCTATGCTACAGTAGTGCAAGCTAAAAACCCAAATGTTAGAATCGCGATTGATTTTACAGAAGAGTGGGAAAAGATAAGTGAAAATAGCACACTTGTTACAGGAGTAGTTTTAGCAAGAAAGGAATTTATTGAAAACAACACCAAGGCCTTTGAATCATTTTTAGATGAACACCAGGCTTCTACAATGTATGTGAATGAAAATCTTGAAGAGGCTGCTAAGTGGATAGAAGAACATGGAATAGTTCCAAATGTAGATATAGGTGTCAAAGCTATCCCAAAATGCAATATCACCTTTATAGATGGAGAAGAAATGAAAACCAAGGTAGGCGGTTATTTAGAAGTATTGTTCAATGCTAATCCCAATTCAGTTGGAGGTAAACTTCCTGAAGATGATTTCTATTTTATCAGATAAAAAAACCCGCAAAAAACTAGCTGTAGTTTTGTTCTGGTTGATAATATGGCAGATTGCCAGCATATTAATAGGACAGGAGTTACTTTTAGTTTCTCCTATAAGAGTAATAGCAACTCTATACTCTCTTGTCCAAGAGTTATCCTTTTGGTCAGCAATAGCCTATACTTTTATTAGAATCGTATGCGGATTTTTACTTTCAATCTTAATAGGCATACTGCTTGCGGCTTTAAGTGCCGCAAGTAGCATTATTAAAGCAGTGCTGGCTCCATTCTTCGGTGTGGTTAAAAGCGTGCCCGTAGTAAGCTTTATAATTCTCGTTCTAATCTGGGCCGGTAACAGCTCCCTTTCCATAGTCATAAGCTTTTTGATGGTACTCCCTATAATCTACACCAATGTCCTGGAAGGTATAGAAAGAACGGATGTAAAACTTTTGGAAATGGCTCATGTCTTTAATGTCTCTTTTTTCAACATATTAAAATGTATATACATACCTTCTTGTATGCCCTACTTCCTATCTGCATGTAAGGTAGGATTAGGACTCTGCTGGAAAAGCGGAATTGCGGCTGAAGTCATAGGACTGCCCACCGGAAGTATCGGGGAAAAACTCTATCAGTCAAAAATTTTCCTGAGTACCGCAGAACTTTTCAGTTGGACAATCGTAATTATAACCATAAGTTTTCTATTTGAGAAATTGTTCCTGTGGTTCTTAGCCAGATTTGAAAAGATGCTTGAAAGGAGCTTTGCCCTATGACAATAAAAATCAGAAAGCTCAGCAAAAGCTATGGAAACAATCTCGTTTTAGACAGCTTGTCTTTTGATATAGAAAAGGGGAAAGTAACTACCTTGATGGGCAAAAGCGGCTGTGGGAAGACTACATTAGCTCACATCCTTTTGGGTATTTTAAAGCCTGATCAGGGAACTATAGAAGGTATATCGACTAAAAGCATAGCCGCCGTATTTCAAGAAGACAGGTTATGTGAACACTTGTCAGCTTTAGCTAATATCCAATTCGTATTAAGAAACCAAAAGAAGCCTTCTGAGATAGTTGAGCACTTTAGACAGGTGGATTTAGACGAAGACATACTTAGTAAGCCTGTAAAAAACTTATCTGGAGGACAGAGAAGGCGTATAGCCATATTAAGAGCCATAATAGCCGATAGGGATTTTATATGTCTCGATGAACCATTTAAAGGTTTGGACAGGGCCACAAAGCAAAAGACCATGGAATATGTTAAGAAATATGTGGAGGGTAAAACCGTGTTATTTATCACCCACGATGAGCAGGAAGCAAACTTTTTCGGCAATATCCGTAGCTTGACATAGCAACATAAATTGAAGTACAATTTTTTAAGAAGGCTCAGGAAAAATTGCCAATCTATGTTATAAATTATAACTTTAACATATTTACTTTTTTTGAAGGGAGTGTGTACCATGTTCACAACGGACAAAAATAGGCTAGAAGACAAGATTGTAACCTTTAGTAAGTTTGGGGCTACACCAGGAGGCGGAATCACAAGATTTGAATTCTCTGAAGCAAACTTACAAGCCAGAGCCGAATTCAAGAAAAGAATGGAAGCAGTCGGCGCAGAGTTTAAAACAGACGACTTTGCAAACATGTATGCTACCGTTAAAGGCTCTGAGGACCTACCATCAATAGTTATGGCTTCTCACTTAGACTCCGTACGTAACGGTGGTAATTACGACGGAGTTTTAGGCGTTTTAACAGCAATGGAAGTATTAGAATCCATAGTTACGCAAAAAATACCTCATCGCCACCCAATAACAGTGATGGTATGGACCAATGAAGAGGGATCATATTATCCTCCAGCAATGATGTCTTCAGGTGTAATCTGCGGCAAATTTGACGAAGCTAAAATGTTAGCGTCAAAGAATCCAGAAGGCAAAACCTTTGGCGAGGCATTAAAAGAAAGCGGATATCAAGGTCAAAGAGAAAACAGATTAAATCCAAAAGATTACAAAGCTATGCTGGAATTGCATATTGAGCAAGGCCCCGTACTGGAATCCCGCAATATGGACATCGGTGTGGTTGAAGGAGTTGTGGGAATGGTTAACTACAGGATCAGAACCTACGGACAGTCTGACCATGCAGGAACCACTCCAATGAGCCACAGAAAAGATGCTCTGCTAGCAGCAGCAAGTGCAATTAAATACTTACATGAACAATTTGATAAATTAGATAGCGAACTAGTATATACTACAGGCGAAATCTTCTGTAAACCCTGTGTACACACAGTAATTCCTAACTTAGTTGACTTCTCATTAGACGCAAGACATAAGGATCCTGAGGTTATTAAGCAAGTTGTAGAAATTATTGAAAACATGCCAAAAGAGCTAGACAAATGCAGAGTTGAATCAGAATTACAATGGTCACGTGACACAATAGAATTTGATCAAGAACTAATCAACTTTGTAGAAAAAAATGCAAACGAATTTGGCTATCCTAACATGAGGATATACAGCGGAGCAGGACACGACGCCCAGTTCGTATCCGAAATGATGCCAACAACCATGATATTTGTTCCAAGCAAGGATGGACACAGCCACTGTGAAATTGAGTTCACACCGCTTGATCAATGTTGGAAAGGCTCCAACGTACTGCTCAACACTGTACTTGATGTAGACAAGAAATAGAAAACCGCATGGGGGATGCCTTCTAGCATCCCCTATTTTTAATACAGGAAGTGATAGACAATGTACAATTTTGATGCTAAGAAAGTAACTCAAGAGCTTATTCAATGGATAAAAGATTATTTCGAAAAAAATGGCAAGGGGTGTAAAGCTGTAGTAGGTATCAGCGGAGGCAAAGACAGTAGCATAGTTGCTGCCCTGTGTAAAGAGGCCTTGGGTAAAGAAAATGTATATGGTGTACTCATGCCTCAGGGCCAACAGTCAGATATAGATTACAGCTATAAATTATGTGAGTACCTGGGCATAGATTATTGCGAAATAAATATTGGCGATACTGTTAAGGCGCTCCATAATTCCATACCCTTGGAGTTAAACAATGTTGCTGTGACCAATATTCCAGCAAGAATTAGAATGACTATCCTTTATGCTGTCTCGGCAGTGGTAAACGGTAGGGTTGCAAATACCTGCAATCTCTCAGAAGACTGGGTCGGTTATGTAACAAAATTTGGAGACGGTGCAGGCGATTTTTCTCCTCTAGCCGATTTAACAGTAACCGAAATCAAGCAAATAGGTAGAGAACTTGGACTCCCTGAAATGTTTATAGAAAAAACACCCCTTGATGGTCTTACAGGCAAAACCGATGAAGACATCCTTGGCTTTAGCTATGAGGTGCTAGATAGGTATATTCGTGAGGGTATCTGCGAGGATCGAGAGCTTAAGGAAAAGATTGACAGGCTGCATAAAGCCAATCTTCATAAGCTACAACCAATGCCTCGTTACAGCTTCTCCCTATAGTGCTTTGAGTTGTTAATATTCTCATTTTTGTGGTATGATAATACTTGTAGTCATTTAGGTTATATAAGGGGAAGATGCTAAATATGCTAAACAACAATGTAGAATATAACGAACTACTTTTGGAGGCGTGGGAGAAGTTTATAAACAACGAAGAGCATGATTATTCCTTTATGAGACCTGAGATTCTCGAATCCTGGAAACGATCACGCTCATATCTGGTTGACCCTTACCATCCTAAAAAAGTTATTCTACCACCAGAAGATCTAGAAAAAAGAATCGAAGAGAATCGTTTCTTAATAGAAATTACTAGACCCTATATGGAAAAACTCTATTCCGTAGTAAAGGGATCTGGTTACTATCTCCTATTAATCGATAAGGACGGCTATATTCTAGATCTAATTGGTGACCCTAAAGCAATTGAGCATGGTAAAGAGCACTCTATGCTGGTAGTAGGTTCAAACAGAAGTGAGCAATATGCAGGAACGAATGCTATTGGGACTGGATTGGTCTTAAAGAAACCTATCCAGATGTGGGGAGGAGAGCATTATGTTAAGCCTCATAAACAGTTTAGCTGTAGCAGTGCTCCCATCCTAGATGCCGATGGCAAGATAATTGGTGCCCTTAACATAACCGGCAGTTCAACTGACTATCATCCGCATACGCTGGGGATGATAATTAGTGCCGTTGACGGGATATCAAACGAACTTAAAAGAATAAATGCATCTAGAGAGATCGAAAGGGTAAGTAATCAAAGGAACTTGATTATCGAAACAATGCCCTCAGGCTTAATACTGCTTAACAAAGATAATGAAATTACACAGTTAAACTCAAAAGCAGTAAAGATGTTTAATCTTAGGAATAAGGATGTAATAGGAAAGAGTCTCTTTGATTTCATTCTGTTTGAGGATAATAAATCCATACTTGATAAAGAGATTTATAACAAAGAAAAGTATGTTTTCTTGGTGGATTCGCCATCAAGCCCTTTAAAATATAATGTCAGTATTGATTTCGTATACGATAAAAACGGCGTAAGAGATGGAACGGTAATAAGGTTTGAAGAAACTAGGAGAATCAATAGACTTGTTAATACAATAGGTGGATATAAAGCTAACTATACCCTTTCATCAATCATCGGAAGCTCGCCTGCTACCATGAATATGATCAAGGATACTGAAAAAGCGTCGAAAACTAGCTCCAATGTACTCATCCTTGGAGAAAGCGGAACGGGTAAAGAATTGATCGCTCAGGCCATACACAACGGAAGCAGATACGCATCCGGTCCCTTCGTAGCAATCAACTGCGGAGCCCTGCCAAAAGGACTTGTCGAAAGCGAACTCTTCGGATACGAAAGAGGAGCTTTTACGGGTGCTAACAAGGACGGGCACCCGGGTAAATTTGAGCTGGCAGATGGTGGTACACTATTCCTCGATGAAATTGGCGAGATGCCTTTAGATGTACAGGTTTCCCTTCTCAGGGTACTTGAAACCCGTGAAGTAACCCGTATAGGAGGAAAGTATGCTAAACCTATTGATATAAGAATTATTGCTGCAACTAATGCCGATTTGTTAAAGGCTGTAGAAAACATGACTTTCAGAAAAGATTTATTCTACCGTCTCAATGTATTTGCTATTCACGTACCTCCTTTGAGAAAAAGAGGCGATGATATATATGAACTCACTGAACATTTCCTACAAAGATTTAGGGAATCAAAGAAAATCGATTATACAGTAGATCCTGAGGTCTTTAATATATTTAAAAAATACTCATGGCCAGGTAATATCCGTGAGTTGGAAAACACTATAGAAAGAGCGATAAATGTCACAGAAGGTTCAGAGATAAAAGCCGAACATCTTCCAAATCATATTCTAGAAGCGGTTTCCTCTGATCAACCGGAGGAAAAGGAAGAAGAAGAGCAAACAGCTGAACTCGACCTTGAAACTTCAAACTACAGGTTAATAATATCCAGCTTGCAGCAAAGCGGAGGAAATATTAAAAAAGCGGCAGAAATTCTCGGAATAAGTAGGAGAACTCTCTACCGCAAGATGGATAAGTTCAATATTGACCTCAATGAATTCAGAAACTAAATACCTAGGGTAGCAATATAGTCAGCAACATCTTTGATTTGCTGGCTATCACATTTTTTGAGCAGGTTTTCAGCCATCTCCTTTGAACTGAACCTCGAACCTACAAGTCCCTCTTTAATAATTTCAGGAATATTGGTATCAAGGGCATCTGTGAATACCTCAACTTTATCAACAATACCCTGCTTGATATTGATATTAAGGTCTATTCCTCCCCATGGAAACCTAGTTTCAGTCATGTAGTCAAATTGAATTGTCTCACCTAAACGCCACTCCCAGGATTTATGTTTTTCATAGAGTTTATCGATCTTTCGTCTGCTGTCTTCATCGAAGGATACTTCTTCGAAGTCTCCATAGTTAGATCTAAAGGACTCTTTTAAAGCTTCAATTGCAGTTTCAACTGTCAGGTCGGGATTGTAGTCAGTCAGATTGCAAACCCTAGATTTCACAGATTCTACTCCCTTAGAGCGTATTTTTTCGGCGGAAACATTTAAATAATTTGATAGTCTGTTCATGTCTGTATTGATCAAAAGTGTCCCATGATGTAGCTCGTTATCGCCTCTTATGCAAAAGGCGTTACCCGAAAACTTCTTACCGTCAACCGATATATCATTTCTACCTGTGTATTCTGCACTAATCCCCATATTACGTACAGCATCAAGTACTGTCTTGACCTGACGATCCAGATTGTAGTTTTTCCTATTAGCATGAAAAGAGAAATTTAAATTTTCTATGTCATGGAAAACAGCGCCTCCTCCAGACATTCTGCGCACCAGTTTTACCTCATCCCGATCCATCTGTTCCAAATTACATTCCTTCCATGCATTTTGGTTGCGACCGATGATAACCGCATCATGATTTATATATAAATACAGCAGTACATAATCTCCTTTAAGCTTATTTAAAAAGAATTCATCTAATGCAAGATTCTCCCATGCGTTTAATGATGGGGATATATAGTAGTAGTACTTCATTTCTGTTCTCCTTTTCTCGCATGTTTCTCTAATTCTATTAATAAAGAGTTTAATAGGTCCTTAGATATTTTTTTAATCTCATCTATTTGATCAGATGAGGCATTATCAATATGTATTCCTGCAGAAACCGTTACTACACAATCGTATTTAATGCAAACAGCTTCTGAGAATATCTTGGCTACAATATCGTCCTTATGACCTATGCAGTTAAAAACTGAAGTAGTGCAGCTCCTCTTATTAGGATCTTCTAAGCTTGCCCTTGGTATGCTAATAGCAACAGAGCCTATATGGGGATCTGTACCCCCTCCAACATATATATTGATACCCTGAAAAGTACCGCTTACACTTGCAAACAGTTTATAGGGCGGTTTGCCTGCGGTAAGCTCAAAACAGTTAATATAACTCATCATTAACCGTCCCATCTATATAATAGTTCTGATTCAATATCAAATTGATCTAACACCCTGCCCACTGTCTGATTTATAATATCCCCCAATGTAGAAGGATTATTATAGAATGCAGGAACCGGTGGCATAATGATGGTTCCCATTCTTGACAGCTTAAGCATGTTTTCAAGGTGAATGGTGTTAAGGGGGGTTTCCCTTGTTACCAGTAGCAGTTTCCTACGCTCCTTTAAGCATACATCCGCTGCACGGCTTATAAGGTCGC